>JADFGO010000051.1 GCA_022567655.1 Candidatus Neomarinimicrobiota bacterium | reverse complement strand
CGAATATTCCGAAGGGCCAGTAAGCAAAAAAACCGAATTCAATGAATAACGAAAATAACTTTGCTGTCACATTGATGAGAATTACACCTGCCGCGAATACGGAAGTGTAAATAAAGACCTGTTTCAGGCTGAAAAGTCTAGTCGTAAATAGTTTGACTAAAATCAATTTAGGAATGGAACGAGCTTATTACCTGTTTTCTTCATAATGAAAAATTTACTAATAGGTGACCTCTTTTACTTCATAATCCAGAGAGGTAACCCCGGATTCGTTTTTCAATAGCTTTCTGGCTAATTCTATCCCCATCTCGATTGAACCGTCCGAGTTGTTATATCTGAATATTCCCGTTCTGCCAAGGCAGTGAATCACATTTTCGCCTTCTAAGAATTGCACGACTTTCATTAATTTATCTTTATAATCGAGATCGTAAAAGGGATAAGCATCCTTGACTCTGATAACCAGCGTATCTTCAACTTCGTCCGCATCGATCAATCCGACCTTGTTTGCCGATTCGATGCATTCTTTGACGAGAGATTTATTATCTTTCTCCCATGTTTCGTCTCCTTCAAAACAAGTTATGTCAAGGCATAGAGCTGTTTTACCCTCAGGTGACATCTTTTTCGACCAATTTGTAAATTCAACCGACCTGTTAAAAATTATATCTTCATCGGGGAAGTAAAGCCAGTGATCGTTGCTCACCTGCGGTTTGTTCAGGAGGAGATAGACAAAGATAATATCCATGTACTTCAAACTCTCAAGACTTGAATTTACATCATCGTCGCTGCGCTCGAGGTAACCGTAACAATCATGCAACGGGATAGTGCTGACAATTGACTCTTTCGCAGAAGCACTGAGTATGCTTCCGTTGTCTCCTTTTATCACGAATTCTATCTCTTTCGACTCTTCGTTTATTTTTTCTATATTTACCTTAGTTAAAATCTCCGCATCGAGTTTATTCAGCGCGCGCACGTATCCGTCAGGAATCTCCTGTGCTCCCCTCTCGCCGTAATAAAATTCGCCCCCGTCCGGAGCCAAGCTGTCGTCCTCGAGCGAATATGATGAGAAATCAAGTTTCAGGAGTTTTTTAACGACTCTCTTAGCAAGCTCCGTTAGCTTTATCCCCTGAAAACGCTGGTCAGCCCAGTCGGCGGAAATTTCGTCGGGATTAGTCTTCCATATTTTGGTTGTATACGGTTCGCACATGATGAGATACAGTGTTTTCCCAAAATAATAGCTAAACCAATCCTGATAATTCTTGAATTTAGTTTTCTCAATCTTTAGAAGAGCCCGGATTTGTCGGACAGTGAAATTTATCCCGAATGAAAATATCGCTTTGATAGCTTGAGTGGGCTTCATAGCCCGAAGCAAATTTTGAAGCTCGAAAGGGTATTTGAGATAACTGCCGAACATATAAATTCTGCTTTTTTTGATATGCCTTTTAAATGTAGGTCCGACTATTGATCTTACCTCATTCAGCAGCTGGTTGTCCGCCGTATGAAACCTGTGAGCGCAGTAATCGAACCGGAAGCCTTTATACTCAAGCGTTTGAGATAAGCCGCCGATCTGTTTATCTTTTTCGAGTATGAGGACGCTTTTACCGTTTTTAGCGACTTCATGGGCAAAAGAGAGTCCGGCAACGCCGGCGCCGACAACTATATAATCATATGTTTCTTTCACGATTTTCTTTCATTGCCGTCCCCGAGGACTAAACAACGGCATTAGATTTGATGTTAACCTTCATGATATGTGACCAATCTTTCTTTAAATATTCCTTAAGACTTACATTCCACGCTCTCATTTCATCGAGGTTTCTGAGTTTCAGCTTTAAGTTTTCAAGTACCTCGGATTCAGGTCTTGGTGCAAAATATTCCTTTATAAAGTAGTTTGAGTCGACTTCGGTAAGCGTTATCTCGCTGCTTAAACCGAGAATCATCAGCATCTCCCGGGCTACATCGTAGCGGGTAGGTCCTCCCTCACATGTCATGTTATATAACCCATAGAAGTTCGTTGAGATCATCTTCGAAATGTTCCGTGCGAAATCGTATGTATACGTCGGAGATCCCTTCAAATCGGTCACGACGTGCAGTTCTTTTTCGCCAGCTTCTAACTGTTTGATGATCTTATGCACGAATTTCTTGTCTTTCCGGGCGCCTCCCATCATCCATCCGGCGCGAAATATAAAATATTCGGAGCATATATCTTTAATCGCAAGCTCGGCATAATATTTCGATTTTCCATAGATGCTTAGGGGAAATGGTTGATCGTAATCGTCGTATGTTGCCTGCTTTCCGTCAAATATCCCCGCCGTCGAGATGAACACGTATGGGATGCCTAATTCCTCCGATATAAGTGCGCCGTTTTCAGCGCCGACTGTGTTCGTTAAATATGTTTCACGGGGATTATTTTCGCAAAATTCAAGGTCGGTAAGCGCAGCGAGATTAAATATGTAATCCGGCATAAATTCTTCGCTCTCACTTCTGACCGCTTCGTAATCTCTGACGTCCAAATTCGATAACCAGGGTTCATTGACATCTATGTCTGTCGCTCTGATCTCATAATTTTCTCTGAAAGTGTTGTAGAACGCCTCGCCCAGCATTCCGCCGCACCCCAATATCAATATTTTTTTACTCGCCTTCAATCGCTGGTTTTTCTTTTACCTTACCCTAACTTTATCTAAACGCAGGCATTGAATATAAACTCACAAACTGTCGGGAGCAAGGATATATCTCCCTCTGATTATCGTGAATCAGCTCTCGAAACTTTCTATGATCAAGTTTGTAAAATCTGATAGCGAAAGATCACCTCCGAGGTTAGCAGGCTTCAATCCTGCAAGCAGATTTTTTGAAACCGCAGCGCTTATACGCTCGGAAGCCTCCTTTTCATTTATGTATTCAAGCATCGCTATGGCTGAGGTGAGCAGAGGAAGCGGACTTGCCTCGTTGGAACGGACCTTTTCAGGCGCTTTCCCATGCATCGATTCAAATACTCTGATATCATCGCCGATATTAACTCCGTAAACGCCGCTGATGCCTCCCACCATTCCGGTTATCAGGTCGGAGACTATATCCCCGTAAAGATTTCCCATCAATAATACGTCAAAGTTATTAGGGTTCATCACGAGATTCATGCAGCAAGCGTCTATAATTTGGGTTTCATGTTCGATCTCAGGATATTCTTCCGCTGTTTCACAGGCAATCCTCAGGAACAAGCCGTCCGAGAGCTTCATGATATTGGCTTTATGAGCGGTGGTAATCTTTTTCCTGCCATTCTCCTTAGCGTACTCGAAAGCGAATCGAGCAATCCGCCTCGACGCATCTTCGGTAACGACTTTCATCATCTCAACGATATCGGGGGAGACGTTGTGTTCTATACCGGAATATTCGCCCTGTGTATTCTCCCTGATGACCAAGATATCTATATCGGAATACCTGCTCGGGATACCGGGAAAATTCCTGCAGGGCCGAAGATTGGCGTACAGATCGAATATTTTCCGAAGAGCGACAACGGGAGGCTCGTACGGAGCACCGAGCGGAATGTCTATAATACCCTTTAAAGCAAGTCGGTTTCTTTCAACAGAGTCCAGCAGCTCCTGTGGGAGGGGAGTGCCGTGATTTTTGATCGCTATTTCACCCGAATCCTGCCAATCCCAATCGATCTTTGCGCCCGATGCATCGACAATTTTGACTACCTCTCTGGCAATTTCCGGCCCCACCCAATCACCGGGTATTATCGTGACGGCCCGGCTCATAGCTCGGCTATTATCGCATCGGTAAACTCTTCGGTGCCTGCCTTACCCCCCAAATCTCCTGTTTTTACACTTCCCTCCTCTAAAACACTTTGAACCGCACTTCTGATCTTTCCAGCCGCTTTCGGTTCCCCGAGATGATCGAGCATCAGCACTGCCGAAAGTATAGACGCAAGGGGATTAGCGATACCTCTTCCCGCAATAGCAGGCGCCGTTCCGTGAACGGGTTCAAAAACGGCGTATTCCTCTCCGATGTTCGCTCCCGGAACTACGCCGAGTCCTCCAATGAGCCCGCTCGAAAGGTCGCTGATAATATCTCCGTACAGATTTCCCATTACAAGCACATCGAACTCGGAAGGTTCTGTTACAAGTCTCATCGAAAGTTTATCGATCGCAATTTCATCGTACTTTATTTGAGGAAAATTTTCAGCTGCTTTTCTCACTTCCTCTAAAAATAGACCGTCGGACTTTTTCATGACAGACGCTTTATGGACTGCAAGGACTTTTTTTCTGTCGTTCCGGATGCAGTAGTCAAACGCATATTGAGCGATTCGGCGGCACGCCTCACGTGATATGACTTTCAAGCTCGTCACAACTCCCGGCAGGATTTGATGTTCCAACCCGGAATAGAGTCCTTCGGTGTTCTCCCTTATTACTACAAGGTCTACATTAGAGAACCGGGTCTCTATGCCGGGGAGGTTGACCACCGGGCGGGTGCATGCGTAAAGGATCAGTTTCTGTCTCAGGGTGACGTTTGCGGAGCGGAATCCTTCACCTATAGGGGTGGCGACAGGTCCTTTCAGGGCGACTTTGGTTTTTTTGATAGTGTCGATCGTTTCTTGGGGTATGGCTTCATTGAATTTTTCGATTGCCTTCTCACCGGCAATCGCTTTATTCCAGGTGATATCTACTCCAGCTGATTCAACTGTTTTCACAGCTGAAGCGATCACCTCCGGACCTATGCCATCCCCCTCGATCAGAGTTACCTGATGGTTCAAGAACTCTCCTCGACCAGCACGCGTTCAAACATATTTTTCAGCTGCTCCGGAATTTTCTTCGGTTTACCCGAATCGAGATCTACACAGACATGTTGAGTATATCCCTCACAAACATTTTTTTCTTCAACCTCAATAGAATAGCGAATTTTAAATGAGGTTTTGCCTATATCCTCCGCACCGACGTTTATCTTCAGAATTTCATCGAATTTAACCGGGGCGATGAATTTAAACTTAATTTCGACCAGCATCAACGCTATTCCCATTTCCATGACTCTGTTGTAGTTCAAATCCTCGGAACGCAAAAGTTCAATTCTGCTGCGTTCGCAATAATACAGATAGTTGGAGTGATGTAGTACACCGTGCAGATCGACGTCCCGGAACGCTACCCGGAATTCGAATTGATATGGGTATTTCAACCGACTATACCCGCGACTATCAGAAGATCGTATAAACTATGAGTGTACGCTGTAATACCGAACCCCCGCACGACATACAGGATCGATAGAATCAATCCGCCTACAAATCTGAAAGTGAATGTACGGAGGAGGAAAGGTTCACCGAAGGGTCCGATGTAATGAAATCCCGAAAAAATAAGCGAGGAGATGACGATAGAAAGTGTAATCGAAGTTGCTCTCTTCAAGCCCACAACTTTAGTGAATATCAATCCAAACAGCGTGATGAGAACGACTCGAAAGAGAAATTCCTCATAAACCCCCGCTCCGAGTGAGAGAACCAAATGATGCTTCCATGTCAACGCCATGGGAAATTGAAGTATGATGCTGGTGATTTTTCCGACAACTACCCCGAAGACCAACGCATATATGAAGCTTTCGCCGAGCATAACAAATAAATACCGGTAACGGAGATTGAACTCCTTATCCTTCATTTCGTGAATAAACAACCAGATAAGGATGGCTAAAACAAAAATACTGAACCCATAAAACCCGGCAACGCCGAATAAGTTCAGTATCTGTTTTGTCACAACGTCAGCGCCGTTCCTGAGACCCTCGATGTCAGATTTATTTAGAACGAAAGCGGCGAGTTCATAAGTCATCATCAACGGAACAACGAAAAGGAAGGAATAGAAGGGCGATTTCGTCGCTCTCGAATATTCCCTGAACCTGTCTATGAATTGCGTGTCAATCATTAATCAGTCATCAAGCTGTAATACGGCAATGAAAGCCTCCTGAGGTACCTCTACGTTTCCAACCTGCTTCATCCGTTTTTTCCCTGCTTTTTGTTTCTCAAGAAGCTTCCGTTTCCGGGTGATATCGCCTCCATAACACTTGGCGGTAACATTTTTCCTGAATGCTTTTACCGTCTCGCGGGCGATAATTTTTCCTCCTACGGCAGCTTGAAGCGCAACAGGAATCATTTGACGCGGAATAATACTCTTAAGTTTTTCGGTCACGCGCCTTCCCCAATCATAGGCTTTATCAACGTGAACTATAATGGAGAAAGCGTCTATCCTGTCTCCGTTAATGAGAATATCGAGCCTCGTCAGCTTTCCTTCTCTGTAGTCTATATGATCGTAATCAAGAGAGGCGTAACCCCGGCTAACGGATTTTAGTCTATCATAAAAATCGAACAGGACTTCCATAAGCGGAAATTCGTAAATTATCTCTGCGCGGTTCGAATCGAGATAATCGGTTGTCTTGTATATTCCTCTTTTTTCCTGTGCGAGCTTCATGATCCCGCCGATGTATTCCGAAGGAGTTATGATGGCAGAGCGGATGTAGGGCTCTTTGATATTTTTTATCTCTCCGGAAGGGGGAAGCTTCACGGGATTTTCCACTTCAATCATTTGCCCGTTTTGCAATTCAACACGGTACCTGACGTTCGGGACAGTCGCGATTATATCTATCTCAAACTCGCGCGACAACCTTTCCTGCACAATTTCCATGTGCAGCATCCCGAGGTATCCACAGCGAAAACCGAATCCGAGCGCTTCGGACGCTTCGGGTTCGAAAGAGATCGAAGCGTCGTTCAATTGCAGCTTTTCAAGCGATATCCTCAGCCGGCTGAAATCCTCGCTGTCAACGGGAAATATGCCGCTGAAGACCATCGGTTTTGATTCTTTGTAGCCGGGCAGCGGTTCGTTTGCCGGATTTTCCAAACCGGTTACGGTGTCTCCTACTTTTATATCTTTTACGTCTTTTGCCCCTGCGATCAGATATCCGACCTCACCCGCCGACAGAGATTTTTTTCTGACTCTTTTCATTCTGAGGATACCGATCTCGGAAGCTTCCAACGATTTGCCGGAGGAGAAGAATTTTATGGCATCGCCTTCGGTGATTTTTCCGTCAAAAACCCGTATATAGGCAATCGCTCCCCGGTATTTGTCAAAAGTCGAATCAAAGATCAAAGCTCTCAGCGGTTTCGAACTGTCCGCTGAAGGTGGCGGAATTCTTTCAATCACGGCTTCAAGAATTTCCGCTACTCCTTCACCCGTCTTTGCGCTGATATAATATATCTCCTCTTCTTTGCATCCGAGAAGCTCGATCAGCTGAGTATGCGCGCTTTCGATCTGTTTGGTTCCGAGATCTATCTTGTTGATCACGGGAATTACCTTCAAACCGCCTTCCACGGCGAGATAGGCGTTGCTCACGGTTTGCGCTTCAACACCCTGGGAAGCGTCCACAAGCAATATGGCTCCTTCACAGGCGGCAAGACTGCGGCTCACCTCGTATGAGAAATCTACGTGTCCGGGCGTGTCAATAAGATTGAACGTATATTCTTTTCCATCGGGGGATTTATATTTCATTGTAATGGCATGTGCCTTGATGGTGATTCCCCGTTCCCTTTCAATATCCATATCGTCCAGAACCTGATTTACCATTTCTTTGCCGCTGAGAGTACCGGTCATCTCAAGAAAGCGGTCCGCCAACGTCGACTTTCCATGATCGATATGTGCTATAATGCAGAAATTTCTTATGTTATTTTCATTCATATGCTAAATTCAAGTGAATCAAGATATAATAATTCACGCTGACTGATAAGTCAATGCAAGACATTTTATCAGCCTTCTGCTGCGAGTCAGGGCCTGTCCGACTCCAGCCCGACATTTGGTCTGGCGGGGACGCCAGGCGGGCTTGCCCTGACCGCCACATTATGAAAATTTTCATTTGAGCTTGAATGTCAGCGAAATCGGCACCCCGAAAAAACCGAAGGCCGCGCGCAGGCTTGCCTCTAAGAATCTCTTATAATTGTCTTTAATCCCTTCAGGTTCGTTAGTGAAAAAGACAAAAGTCGGAGGGACCGATTGAGTTTGATTGACGAAGGAGAGCTTCACGAATTTTCCTCTATAGCTCGGCGGAGAGGTTATCTGGACGAGCTTTTTAAGCCAATCATTGAGGTCTCTTGTTTTAATTCTTTTTTGCGATTCGGTATATATCTCAGTTGCGACGTCCAAAACCTTAAACACCCGCTGACCGGTGAGAGCGGAAATGAACAGCACCGGATAATATTCGAGAAGAGGTAAGATCTCATGAATATCAGCGAGCCAGTGTTTCTGGGTATGAGTATCTTTTTCGATAAGGTCCCATTTGTTCACTGCGCACACAAGGCATTTATTTTTCTCTAACGCTTCGATTATCACACTTACATCCTGGTTTTGCAAGCCGCCGCGGGCGGCATCGATAATGACGGTGACAACGTCCGACCGCGCCATAGCCCTGCGGGCGCGAACTGTACTGTAAAACTCGATATTATCTTTCACTTTTGCTTTTTTCCGAAGCCCCGCCGTATCTATCAACGAAAAAGACTGATCGTTATAAATCAGCAGGCTGTCCGCGCTGTCTCTGGTGGTTCCGGGGATATCCGTTACGATCTGCCTTTCCTCTTCGAGAAGTTTGTTCACAAACGATGATTTGCCGGAATTGGGCACTCCGACAACGGCGATGCTTATCTCATCTTCACTCTTCTCGGTCTCAGCGAGATTGGAAGGGAAATGACTAATTACCGCATCAAGTAAATCTCCCGTTCTTCTCCCTGACTCTGCGGAAATTGCGAGAGGCTCACCAAGGCCGAGTTTCAGGAACTCGAAAACCGACAGCTCACTCTTTTCATTATCCGCCTTGTTTGCAACGAGTAATACCTTTTTTGATTTTTTATGCATCAGCCGCGCCAGGTCGTCATCGCCGACCGTTATGCCTGTGCTTGCGTCAACCATAAATAGAATCAGGTCGGATTCATCAAGCGCGATTTCCGCCTGCTCTTTTACCGAAGCGAGTATAACATCTTCCGAGCGGGCGTCATATCCTCCCGTATCGATAAGGATAAAATTATGTCCCGACCAGGTAGCTTCTGCGTATTTCCTGTCCCTGGTTACCCCTTCGGTCGGGTCAACAATCGCATCCCTTTTTCCGATGATTCTGTTAAAAAGAGTGGATTTACCGACATTGGGTCTCCCGACTATCGATACTATGGGCGGTGTGCCCTTCATGAGTTCAGACTAACCTAAGAGTGAATCGAAATTATTATCAAAAACATGAACCGGGCTGTCGCATACGCGGGCTATATCTTCCGGCTTCATGTTGTCCAGCAGATAGCCGTCTGTGTTCAGTACACGCGGAGGGAGAAATACATCTCCGATCGGCGGATCTTCCTTAAGATTATTTATGATGTCCTGCCCTGAAAGGAGTCCGGAGACCGTGACCGATTCTCCGAGGAAATCGTTTGTTGCGATATTTAATTTTACCTTAAGGTTCTCAATGCCTTCAAGAGCCGGTATCAGGTGATCCCGGAGAACGCCGCCCGCTCCGGTTCCGGTAAGGATCGTTATCTCTCTCGGACTGTCGAGCCTCGATGGAAAGGTTTTTTTAGATTCTTCTAATTCGTTGAGAAAATCACGAACAAGCCCTATGCCGTTATCCAGCTGAGGGAATTCATCATAATAATCGGTGTCGGGGAGCGTTTCACCGCCCATGATGAACCATTCGTCCGAAAGATAAACGAACCGTTTCCCATCTTTTCTCGGGAAACTGTCATCCCAGGCAGGGATATTTTTCAGTAATTCACGGGCGTATTCCGGTGTGATGGGGTCTATTTCGGTAAGACCGGCTCTGTGTTTGGTCAATCCCACCGGAACCACCGCCATCGAGCGCATATTTTTCCGAAACTGATAAATGTCGTTGATTGTCATTTCGAGGATGTCGCCGTCATTCATTCCCGGACAAAGGACAACCTGCGAGTGCATCTCGATGTTGTTATCATTCAGATAGCCTATCTTCTCGAGGATCTTATCGTCAAAATCAATGCCGAGCATCTGTTCACGCACGGCTTTATCGGTCACGTGCACCGAAATGTAGATCGGGCTGAGCCGCTGACGGACTATCCGTTCAAGTTCTTTCCAAGAGGTGTTGGTGAGGGTAACGAAATTACCATGTAAAAAAGAGAGCCTGTAGTCGCCGTCACGGAAGTAGAGAGAGAGTCGCATCCCCGCCGGCAGTTGATCGACGAAGCAGAAAACGCACTTGTTGCAGCAGGACTTGTACTGCTTCGGAACGAAAGAGATGCCCATGTCATCGTCCGGCTCTTTATCGAGCTCGAATAACAGTTCCTCATTCGCGCGTTTCACGACGACATCGACAGAGTCGTCGGTTGCAAGGAAACGATAGTCGATGATATCGCTTACGCCGCAGCCGTTTACGCTGATGAGCTTGTCTCCCGCCTCTATACCCGCTTCGGAAGCGATACTGTCCTTTTCTATCTCTTTTATCTCGAGCATTTTGTCTTGATCTCTCTTTTCAAACCAGCCGGAAAATTAAAGCAATATTCAAACTAATAGCAAACGAAATTGTTTCAGAGGTTATCAAACGATAACACCCCTCGTCCCGGCTCAGCCGGGACACTCCCCTCAAGGGGAGAGGGTAATAGTCATTGCCCGTCAGCCTGCCGGGCTGGCGAGGAGTCCCGAAGTTTCGGGACGACGCGGCAATCTACGTTCTGACACACCCCGTCTTCTCCCTGCGATCGAAGCCACCCCTCTTTATAGAGGGGAATAAAAGGATTTGCCTATATTAAACCACCCCTTGTGTTCCCCTCCTTGCGTAAGGAGGGGAATCTATCCCATCTTTGATGGGATATGTGGCGCAGTCCACGCCGCTGGCGGGGCTTGCGATTATCCTGACCGCTCAATAAAATAAACAAAAATAAGTGAATTTTAAGGGGGATCTCAACTTGTAATTCTCGGCTCTGTTTGTTACATTTAACAGCTTAAAGAAACAGAAAATGATGCCCGAAAGGGATTTTATATAGAAGGGAACTGATGTATGGGACTTACGTTAGCGGAAAAGATTTTAAATGAGCATATAGTAGAAGGGGAGCCGGTAAAAGGCACACAAATAGGGTTGAAAATCGATCAGACTCTTACTCAGGACGCCACCGGAACTATGGCGTATCTACAGTTCGAGGCTATGGGACTTGATAAGGTCGAGACAGAATTATCGGTAAGTTATGTTGACCACAACATGCTTCAGACAGACTTCAGAAACGCCGATGACCACGCATATTTAAAAACGGTGGCGGCGAAGTACGGGATATATTTTTCTAAACCCGGGAACGGAATATGCCATCAGGTGCACCGCGAGAGGTTTGGAATCCCGGGGAAAACCCTGCTTGGCAGCGACTCTCACACTCCGACGGGCGGGGGACTCGGAATGATAGCGATGGGCGCCGGAGGACTCGACGTGGCGGTTGCTATGGGAGGCGGACCATTCTTCCTGACTTATCCGGAGATCATCGGAGTAAAGCTCTCAGGCGCTCTCAAACCGTATGTGAACGCAAAGAACGTCATTTTTAAGCTTCTTGATATTCTGACGGTCAAGGGAGCTATTGGAAAGATACTTGAGTACACCGGAGAAGGAGCAAAATCGCTCTCAGCGGGAGACCGGTTCGCGATTTGCAATATGGGTACAGAAGTAGGGGCGACGACTTCGCTCTTTCCCTCGGATGAAAATACAAAATTGTTCCTCGATGCTCAGGGCAGAGGCGATGCATGGGTTGAGTTATCCCCTGATTCCGATGCGGAATATGACGATGTGATCGAGATCGACCTGAGTTCCCTCGAACCGTTAGTGGCGGAACCGGGCAGTCCTGACAATATCGCCGATATAAGTTCTCTTGTCGGTAAGAAAGTCGATCAGGTGCTTATCGGTACGTGCACGAATTCATCTTACGAAGATATGATGATGGTAGCCAAGATGCTCGAAGGGAAAAAGATAAGTCCGGGTGTTGATATGGGAGTTGCGCCGGGCTCCAAACAGGTTTTTCAAATGATAGCGGAAAGCGGCGGATTGGCATCTATTATCGCATCGGGTTCGAGGATATTGGAATCCGCCTGCGGGTTTTGTATCGGGATGGGACAGGCGCCGCCCACCGGCGGGATCTCCCTCAGGACGGGCAACAGGAATTTCCCCGGCAGAAGCGGAACGCAGAATGACGAAATCTATCTTGTGAGCCCGGAGATAGCCGCAGCTTCGGCGTTAGCGGGTGAGTTTGTCGATCCTACGACTCTGACCGAGGAGATAGTTATTGAACCGCCCACTCATTATACGATTGACGATTCCGGGATAGTGCCGCCTTCGGCTGATCCGTCAGCGATAGAGATAGTGCGCGGTCCTAATATCAAACCGGTTCCGGTGAAAGAGCCTCTTGAGGATTCGATTAAGGGAGAAGTCCTGCTGAAGGTCGGAGACAATATCACGACCGATCACATAATGCCGGCGGGAGCGAAGGTGCTTCCCTTGAGAAGCAACATTCCGGCAATTTCAGAGTACGTCTACGTGAATGTGGATGACACGTTCGCCGCGCGCGCCAAAGAGGCAGGCGGGGGCATCATAGTAGGGGGCGGTAATTACGGTCAGGGGTCATCACGCGAGCATGCGGCGCTTGCCCCGATGTATCTTGGGATAACTGCTGTGATAGTCAATAGTTTCGCCCGGATTCACGGGGCTAACCTCATAAATTTCGGTATCCTGCCGCTGTTGATCGATCCGGAGGATAACGATAAGATCGAGCAGGGGGATGAGCTGGAAATCAATGATATTCACGCCACGCTTGACTCCGGCGAAGATTTCAGGATTAAGAATCTGTCAAAAAAGATAGAGTTCAGCGTTAAGTGCGACTTGTCCGATCTTGAAAAGCAGGTACTCAAAGCGGGCGGCAGGCTTGCCTTTACCCGCTCACAGAGCCGGAATTGAGAGGGTGAATCGTATGGAACTTTCAGGTAAAAGAGTATTGATTCCCATCGGTCCTGACTATCAGGATTTAGAGGTCTGGTATCCTAAACTGCGTTTGACCGAAGCGGGTGCGGAAGTTAAATGCGCCGGTATCGGCGAGGAGATCTATCACGGCAAGAACGGATATCCGATCAAAGTTGACCTGCAGGTGGAAGAGTGTTCCGCTGATGATTTCGACGCCGTTATCATACCGGGAGGTTGGGCGCCGGATAAAATTCGTATGAATAAACATGCGGTGGATTTAGTCAGAACGATGTTCAACGACGGGAAGGTGGTCGCTGCCATATGTCATGCCGGATGGGTTCTCGTATCTGCGGGGATACTTGAAGGCAAAAAAGTGACTTCTTACGTGGCGATAAAAGATGACATGATAGCGGCGGGAGCGGACTGGAGCGACGGCGAAGTGATAGTGGACGGAAATCTCATCACTTCCCGTAAGCCGGATGACCTGCCTGCCTTTTGCAGGGAAATAGTAACGCTTTTGGGGTCTAAAAATTAGGAAATTATGAGCAGCCGCATCGAAAAAGATTCCATGGGCGAGATGAAAGTCCCGGCTGACTCTTATTACGGGGCTCAGACACAGCGAGCCGTAGAGAATTTCCGTATCAGCGGCATCAGGTTTTCGAGACGGTTCATTCAAGCGCTCGGTATGATAAAAAGAGCTGCGGCAAAAGTGAACGCCGAGCTGAAACTTCTCGACCCTGAACGGAAAAGGGCGATAGTCAAAGCGGCGTCGGAAGTCGTAGAGGGGAAACTCGACGATCAGTTCGTGCTTGATATTTTTCAGACCGGCTCCGGTACCTCCACCAATATGAACGCGAATGAGGTGATAGCGAACCGCGCGATAGAAATTATGGGGGGTGTGATCGGCTCGCGCGACCCGGTACATCCGAACGACCATGTGAATCTATGCCAGTCTTCGAACGATGTGATCCCCGCCGCAATCCACCTCTCCGCCTATCTGTCGATTGAGGAAGACCTGTTGCCCTCGCTCAAAATATTGGAAGATTCGTTCGCGAAAAAAGCGAAGAAGTTCGACAGGATAGTCAAGATCGGGAGAACTCACCTTCAGGACGCCACACCGGTGCGGCTCGGTCAGGAGTTCGGAGGTTACGCCTCTCAGGTGAATCATGGGATAAAGAGAATAAAAGACGCCTCGAACGATCTGCTCGAGCTGGCGATTGGGGGGACAGCGGTCGGAACGGGTATTAACGCGCACCCCGAATTCGGCAGAAGGATGGCACGGAAAATCTCACTTGAGACAGGGGCTAAGTTCATCGAGGCGAAAAATCACTTCGAGGCGCAGGGCTCCAAAGACGCCGTTGTGTCAGTCTCGGGAGCGATAAAATCCGCCGCTGTGGGAATATCAAAGGCGGCAAACGATATAAGGCTCATAGGTTCCGGACCCCGAACAGGCATCGGGGAGATCGACCTACCCGCCGTCGCGCCGGGGTCGTCTATCATGCCGGGTAAGGTCAATCCCGTCATGGTCGAAATGGTGATGCAGGTGACTGCCCAGATCATCGGCAACGACGCCGCCGTCACTAATGCGGGGCAGGGCGGGCTTCTCGAACTTAACGTTATGATGCCCGTTATGGCTCACAACCTATTGCAGTCTATCTCGCTGCTGTCGAACGCGTCCCGCACATTCGCGGAAAAATGCGTTGACGGCATCGAAGTCAACGAAGCGAGAGCGGCTGAGCTGGTAGAGATCAGCCTCGCCAACGCGACTCCACTCGCGCCTATCATTGGTTACGACAAAGCGGCGGAGATAAGCAAAGAAGCGTTCAAAACGGGTAAGACGATCCGTCAGATACTAAAAAGTAAAAAACTGATGTCCGACTCCAAGATCAAAAAAGTCCTTAACCTTATGAAACTCACAAAGCCGGGGATTAGTAAGAAGTAACTGTCATAACAGTGGTTAGAATTCGGCTTCAAGAAACACTATTTAAATTCTAGTAATTAGTCTATTAAACTATCGAATAAATAAATGGATAATATATCTTTCTTAATTGGCTCTGGATTTTCTGTTCCTGCAGGATATCCAACGACATCTGAAATGAATCAAAAGCTTGGCAGTATCGAAATGTCAAAAATATGCATACATACGAGCGGGGACGCTAGATTTCTATACGGAGAGTCCGATCAGAACGCCCATTGTATGAAAGTGAATGAGCGAAGATTTGTTCAAGAATTTCTTGAATTTTACAACAGGGGAATCCTTAAAGACGATGAAGAATTTCATTATGAGACCTTTTATGATTACTATAGAAGTAATATTGACAAAATGGAGCACACCGAAGACCTCAAGGCTTTTTTAACTGAATTTAACGAAAAATACGAAACAACTCACAATTTATTGCAAGCGTTTCACCTGACTTTTGTCCAATTGATTAAACAATTATTGGAAATGAAACTTGAGAGAGGTCATTTAGCTAAACCGTACGATCCAAAATATAATAACTTTCTCCTTTTGATAGAATTATTGGCAGAAACACATCAAATCCACTTTCATTCATTAAATCATGACCTGTATCTTGAACATCTATCCATCTCCGATTGTATGCAGGGGAAGTTAGACGATGGATTTGAGGAGTTAGGGTCTCCATATTACGGAAAATTATACAATAAATATGAGAAATATTATGTAAGGCTATCCCATTTCACAAATAAATACATTAGTAAATTTTGCCTCTACAAACTTCATGGAAGTATTGATCACTATTGGTATAAAAATGCAGATGCTTTAAATCTGATAAAGCTTAAAAGAGGGATATCTCAAATAGATTTATATAAGGAAGAAGGAACTAAAGATAATTTGAGATATGTAAATGATCCCTCTAATTACATGCCGGATTTTCTCACTGTAGTAAACTCAAAGGTAGGAAGATATGTAGAGGGAAAGTATTATCCGCAAATGGTGGGACATTTTGAGAATAATTTGAAATCTTCAAATACATTAATCGTTATCGGATATGGTTTTGGTGACGCTAAAATCAATGAATTCATTGAAGAATTTGGTAATGATGACCGAAAAGTATTATTTATAGTGGATATTAAAAAACCAACAACAGATTTATTTCAATATGCTAATGTCCATTTCGTTGATGGAGGAGTTTCCGGCATGGATAAAGAGTATATTTTAACCAATATTAAGAAATAAATAGGAATGCCACCATAATTGATAAGAATATTCTTACGGACTTATTT
>JADFGO010000050.1 GCA_022567655.1 Candidatus Neomarinimicrobiota bacterium | reverse complement strand
CGCTCAAATTGGTATACAATTCGCTGCTCTATGTTGCCCAAATTTAATAGCTTTTCTATTCCGAGATTGAATGAGTCCTCCTTTAATTCACGTCTTAAAGTTCCTATACTACTTTTCACCTCATGGGTCTGCTCAAAATATTTTATATACGTTTTCAATTCGATATCCGATAATCCCGGTAAATCCCCGATAAAACGGGTTGAATAAAGCTGCTCGTCGTTAGATAATAATTCCTCGTCTCTATCGTTCTCGTAATCCCGAGCCGTTATCATTGCAGTTGCAAAGATAGCATCCTCACCATCATCGTTACTGCCCAAACGATACTTTACGTTAGTCGTATAATGTGAGGATTGATTTTTCAGTTCGGGATTCAGTGCTGCTTCTCCCGAAAAAAGTCTGCGCGATGCACTCTGCCTTGCGCTTAAAAACCCTGAAAAATTGCCCGCGTTCCCGTTGAGGTTGAGGGTCCACTGTCCGGTATCATAACTCCCTATTTTCTGTTTAAATCTTATGTGGTTTCCTTCGCCGAGTCTGGGGACAAGATTCACTACGCCTGCAATGGCATCCGACCCGTAAATCACCGTATTGCTACCCCTGATTACCTCGATTCTCGAGATGTCCTGCAAATCAATAAGAGAAATATCCGCAATGTTATTATAGAGGCTGTTCAACTTGATGCCGTTATAGAGCACTATCGTCTCGTCCGCGTTTCCTCCTCTCAGGGAAATGGTTTTCCTGCCGCTCAATTCATCTTCAACCTGTACACTTTGCTCGTTTCTCAAAAGATCGCCGACATCGTCAAATCCGCGTAACTCGAATACCTGAGATTCTATAACCGAGATTGAAAGAGGAAGATCCTTTTGATATTCGGCGGTAATCCTTTTTCCTTTTACCTTGAATTCCGATAAGGGGATAATTCTCGGCGTTAAGAATATGTCTAAAGGGATATCAATATCATCAACGGAAATTTCGAGCAGATCATAGCCTACATGCCGGAAGACAATAACCATTCGGGCGTCCGGGTTGTCGACATGAAGAACAAAACCTCCTGAAGAACCGGTAGTCGTGCCTATATTGGAATCCTTTATGAAGACGTTTACGTTTGAAATTGTTTTATTCGTTTTCGAGTCTTTTACCGTCCCGTAATATTCCTCAATTCCCTGCGCGTAGAGGTGAACTGCGGGAATTAGCAAAATTACGATGAGTATAAAATTGAATTTATTCTTATTCATTAAATTGATTCATCTTAATTTCCATGGGACATAACAGACCATCACGCTGATTATAATTTTAATTAAATACTCTCGCTCCGAAATATAGTTCCAAATAATCCGGTTACGCGCTGCAGTTTATTTGAATTATAACCTATCCTTCTTTCAATATTTTTTTTATTATCTTTTTATCGTCCGGCAAAAATCCGCTCAGCACTAAGCGGGGTACAAGTTCTTTCCAGATCGGCTCTCTTTCAAACACCCATTTAAAAACAGGCAGCGATTGTTTTACCTTCCCGACCATCACGAGGGTTGTCGCATACCAAAATCTTAACTCCACGTTTTCGGGCTGCATTTGCATACCTATTTGATATTCCTTCAGCGCCTCATCAAAATTTTCTTCCGCAGCGTGATCATCCCCCCTGCTCACGTGATTGTACGCCTTCGCAATTTCAATCAGCCTTCCAAGTTCTTTAAGAGGATTTTTGTCGTCTTCGACCCTCAGGTCATACGGACGATCCAGGTATATATTACCGACCGGATCAATAGCTACGATCATTATTGCCGCTGATTGTTTTCCTCTCAGGTCCCCGCCTTCTTTTTGAGCTGCATTAAGAGCTGAGAGCAGCCGATCCACTAACTCCCCTTCAGTCGTTTCAAATGCTCTCCCCATCGCATCCCATACGGTGTTTTTAAGCATTATATTAGCCTGGACGGAGTAATTCTTGCCTATCCGGTGTCCTGCTTCCGCTATGCATTTATCGCCCGTATGTGCTGAAATTATACCCTTTGCGTCCACCATGGCGACTTGCCTCACTTCCGGTGTGTGATCAGATGCTAAAAGACCCCTGAGAGTTTGTTCTGCGCTTTTACCCGCCCTCATCAGGTTTAACCCGAGAGGTCCATAACTCACATCGACGATTGATTGGGTTGCAACCGCTCCAACTCCCGGTTCCGCCCAGGTAACGATAGAGCCGACACCAAAATAGTGCGATTGTACGGCTACGCCCATCTGGTTGTTTTTTCTATCATACGCGACGATCGAGTAAGTATTTGCATTCCCGTCGATTGAATGTAGTTTTTGGGCATCTACCGAACTTATTGTTATTAAAGCAGTCAAACTGACTATTAGAAGATTTTTCATCATTATTCTCCCTATTTAATATTCAATGCGCAATAAGTACTGATGAGTTCGAGCTAACAGGTTAATGCTTTCTTAACTTAAAGAAAAAAGCCCCGCCTATCGGCAGGGCTTTTAAGATCTCGCGTTTTCTCTTTAAAATCCAAATCTCAATGAAAATACCTGGTTCGCATCGAAGAAATCGGTATCGATGTAACCGTAGTCGATACTGAGGTCAACTCCCGAGATGGCTTGCAGGTTTAACGTGCCGCCGACAGAGAAAGAGGCGAAAATGTTCTCAAGCACTTCTTCCTCTCCCTTTATGGAAGTGAGATATGATCCTCTCACAGCCAGCAGATCACCCAACGTATATGTCGCCATCAACTTGTACTCGTCCTGAGCTGATTGGTTGCTCTGGAAAGTCACGCCGATATCAATTGAATTTGATTCTCCCACATCTATCCGGTAATTGGTTGCTAAATCAATGATCGAGGGGAGGTCAAATTCGGCTGCTTCGACCTTATACCATGTTATTATTCTATCTCCATCAATAGCTTCTGCTTGCCTCCAGAGTTTCGAACCTCCATACCTCATAGGCGTCCCGAAATTCTTCAGAACGACTCCGATAGAAAGATTCGATACATTGAGGAATGAAGTATACTGTAGCCCTACGTCAAAAGCGGCGGCGGAGGCTGTAGCGCCGGTAAAGCTTTCACTGAAGTAATTAAGAGTGAGCCCTACGCTCGTCCTGTCGGTGAGCTTCTTCGAATAAGTAGTTCCTAAGACGAAAATGTTGGGTTCATATAATTCACCGGTTCCGTCGGGGCTGAAGACGGTTGTAACAGGAATTTGACCGATGTCAAAGCTGCGCAAAGAAATAGCAATAGTGCCAAATCCTTCCCAATCTATACTGGCTCCTGCGAAGTTTATACTGATATCGGCGATATAGCTTCTCCGCGAAAACATCGCATTAATCGACTTTTCTGTCCAAACAAGACCCGCCGGATTCCAGAAGACCGATTCAACGCCGTTCACGTTCGCCACTGCTCCGCCCCCCGACAGGTAACGCACACCCTGAGGGATGAGTAGATAGGATGCCGCCACAGACCCGTTGCGGGCTTCCTGCGCTTGCGTAAACGATGGCACTATCATCAGCAATAATACTACACAGATGGAAATCTTTCTAACTGTCATTTTCTGCTCCTTCTTTATGCAAAAGTCCTCTAAACGTTTTTATGTTCTTGAACCGTCCCTTAGTAATTTCTCAATATCTGCTCTTCCTGCACCAGCGCTAACTTGAGGATCTTGGTCGCCCCAAGGTCCGGCATCTCAATGTGGACAATGTAAATTCCACTTGCAACCGGGAATCCGTTCTGGTTCAGTAAATCCCATTTTACGAACTGACCGGTGGCCTCAGTTTTATTTATGATCCGCACCATCTGTCCGCCGAGGTTAAAGATTCGCAGGGTAGCGTTCGTTGGCAAATGATTAAAGGATATAAACTTATCATAACGGCTCGGTTCTAATTCATGGAAACCGTAGTAAGGGTTGGGATATACGTTGATCTTATCAACATCCGCTCCGTCGACACTGCGTCTCCTGTCGTGACAGCAGGGGATGTAAAGTTGTAAACATCAACAATGGCAATCGTCTTAGTTGTAAGGAATCTTATTACCGTTCCCGTGGGCGGCGGCGTTCCATCTTGTGCGAGATCTGCTATTTGTGTACGTCCTATTGGATATACAAAGCCGCCGTGGAAATCTGCCCAGTAGCCGTCTATGCTACCATCTGTGTCCCATGGATAAGATCCACCTGCACCAAGGCCTGCGCAAATTGCTGCGAATTTATCATAACCATCGGTTCCTTCAGGGTCCATCCAGTAAAACGCATCAGAAGTTGGGAAACCAAAAGTCCCGTCCACGCCGGTTGCATAACCCCATGCATCAGCTGTCCCATCATTTGAGAGGAGGAAAGGAACCATCCGCACATCGTCTGAAGCATCGTCCGGTGTGGCGATGCCGATATCCCACAGTTCAAACGGCACTGTGCCAATTTTGTCATCCTCGAAAGCCCACACACCCCAGCCTCCGGTGTCCGTAAACCGGAGCTCAAAGTCGCGCGGTACTGCAAATGTAGCATACCGCTCCATGCGGCTAATAGCACCACTGCCGGTTGCGCTTACATAGTAGTCCCCGGTGGAATTGCCGCTGTGCCACACCGTGTTACCACCATATGCATCACAGCCTCCTGTCGATGAAGCATCAGGCCCGCAAGGGTCTCCCGCTGGGTTGGCAATTTCTATAATTCCGCCACCCCCGCCGAGAAACTCGAAGGGAGGTCCCTGCACCTGGATATGCAGACCATCGATTACGAGCATCGTCAAATCTGCATCAATATCTGGACTTTGTGGCTGATTGGAGAGCAATGTCTGCCCGGAAGTTTTATCAACAAGAGTCCATACTATTTCGCCGAATGTCGCGGACTCAGTGTCAGTATCTTCGGCGAACGTGACTTCATAAGCGTGACCGGTCGTCTTCGTCGGATCAATAACCGTTGCTCGAATAATCCCGTCGCTTACACCACTGGCATGAGTTATTTCTACCAGCTTGCCATAAGTCGACTCATAGGCAGTTCCGGGCGCCGGTTCCTGTGGAGTCACCGCGAATAGGACAGGGCTCGACTCAAGCGTCTTGAACGGCTTACCTACGTTATCTGCCAGGAAACTGTAAGCCGTCACGGCGAAAACATACGTAACGCCGTTCGACATAGGCCTGTTCCTGATTTTATCCTGATCTGTAGAGAAGAATCTCTGAATGCCGGAGTTGGTGCCGAATTGTTTCGCCTGGCTGATTACAAAGCCAGATACAGGGTCAACGCCCGGATCGAAAATCGTCTGAATGAGGTTTCTGACGTCAAAGGTAGCCACCCTTTTCCCGTCCGCCAGTGATGATGCAGTGGTCGGCAGCTGATAGACATTGTAACCCTCGAAGACAAAACCCGAGACCACGGTCTCTTCGGTCGCCGCTATCGCTGCCAAATCATCTCCCCAGTTGAGAACTATCCTTTTGTCAAGTTCGGCACTCGTCACTGATGGCGCCGACGGAGGGCTGGGAAGATCAAATTTTTGGTCAAAAGCAAACTGCGCGAAAGAGTCATGGAATCTCATTACGGTTATCGACGATATGTTGTCCAGCCCTATACCCGCAACAAAAGCGATAACAATATCCTGTGTATCTCCTAAAGCCATTTCGAACGGTCCGGTGGTCAACAACAAACGCCTGTCTCCGGGGGGCAAAATAATTCCGTCGACCCACCCGGTACCTGCAACAGGATCACCGTTAACCCAGAATTTTGTGGTTTCGCCTGTTATGGGGTCAAGTAGAAGCTCCTGCTCCGGATACTCGGGACGCGGTAAAAACCCTTCCATCAGGTTAAACCACTGGAGCGTTCCGGAATATATTCCCCTGTCAGGATCGCTTATATCCCCACCAGCCCCGAAGAAAGTAAATGAAGACATTCCGAGCGTGTCTCCGTCGGCATTTATCGGTCCCTGAAGGAAGTCGTAACCGGCGGCGGGAACGGCAATTCCCAAATCACCAAAGTAAACATTGTCCCTGGTATTTGCGTTATAAATATATCCTAAAGAAGTCTCGACGTCCGTTCCCACGAAATCATCGCCGAAATCACCAAGGTCGGGGTCCGCCCACTGAGTCACATACATAGTGTCTATCCTGGCGTCAGATGGTCCGTTAATCCGTCCCGTATATATCAACCGAACCCTCTTGAAACTCATATTCCCAAGCGGAGACGTTTGCGGAAAATCATACGCCCAGAGCGTCATCTGCATCTCGATTCCGATAGACGGAGAGCCGGCAAATACGGCGTTAACGTCGCCGTCAAGGTCGTTCGAAACGAACCACAGTGTCTGCGATGCGCCCGGGAAACCCGGAACATCGACGGCAGGATCGTATGAACCGTTACCATCAACGTCTTCAAACGGCGCTCCGGCAGCTGCGGGCCAATGATCCCAGTCATGAGAATATTGAGCTTTGATAGCCGCGATTTCGGTTTCAGTGACACTCCCCGCCGCTGTCAGGTTAAAGCTTGCGGCGTCAATCTTGAGGTCCGCCGTCTCCCAATCAGTCCGCACTCTCCAGACCTGCTGGGCTGACGGTGACGGGTCCTCCCAACCGGTGGGAGCGCTGTACGGATTAGCCACATACCCCACAGCCTTGCCTCCGTTAAGACCGTTCGACTGTGAACTGCCGCCCACACGAACTCTCAAAACTTCGTCATCGGTCACCTTGACGCCCCACACGATACCTTCCCTGAATATCACACCTACCTGGGTACCCCTGGGATACGATCCGTTCCAACCGCCGCCAACTATCGCGTCGAAGAATCCGTTCGTAGCCACCCATGACTCAAGGCTGTTGATGTTGAGAACCGTTTCAGTCGGTCCGGTCGCATCGGCATATTTCGTCAGCCGCACGGGACCGCGTGTTCGGGGGTTCTCGCTTTTATCCTTTGCAAAAGCGAAGCTTGTAAACAGCAGCGTGAAGACTGCTGAGAAGAGAACTATTGCCCTTAGCCGCATAATTTCTTTCTCCTGTAAAATTATTCTATGTTAAATTAACGTTTTTTCCTTTTCCATAACTTATATAAAGTTAAAAATCCAGCTTCACGCCTATCCGAATCTGCCGGGGCGTATCGAACAGATCGCGAGCCAGCCCACGGTCATCAATCCAGTGTTGGCGGTTTTCGAGATTAATAGCCCTGTAAAGAGGAACATATTCTTCTTCTAATGCTGCAACAATCTTCTCGCTTAGTTCAGGATTCGTCAGGAAGCCGTCATCATAGGCATCCCCTGTCCTGTTGTAAACGTTCAGGACGTTTCGCCTGTTGAAAACATTTGAAATAAAGACGTAAACACCTGCGTTGAGATTGCCGAGCCTGAAACCCTTATCCAGCTTCAGATCGGTGGTGAAGGTCCATGGCGTGGTGGAACCGCCGATCGGTTCACTCGGTACCCTCGAGCGGGGGTCCGCGTCATTTATAAGAGCGCCGCTCTCGGCACGCCGCTGTGCCCCGGAACCCGTCGCGAGTGTGAATGTATGCCCGCTGTTGAAGTTAATCAACGCATTGACACCGCTGTTAGCGAATAGCCCGCCGGGTCCCTCGTCGTCGCCGGCAAACCGGTAATCGAAGATAATTGAACCCCGGTGCCGCTGTTCAAACCTCAACGGTGTGATGTATTTCGGCGGACGTATGTCCCGCTCCGTCGAAGAGAGCCGTGAGTTCGGGAACGAATTGGTCCCCTTCGCAAAGCCGAGCGTGTAATTGATAAGCGTCTGAATGCGTCCTACCCTCCTCGTGCGCAGCGTAAACTCAAAACCCCTCGTTACGTTGAAGTCACCGTTTACAAATACGTTGTAATCTCCTCCATCCTGTCCGGGGTTGATTTTATACCGATCTATCGTCAACTGACCTTCGGTGGTTTTATAGTAGGCGGTAAGATCAAAAGAGGCTTCGTCGGTGAATTGATAATTGAAACCTATCTCATACTGCGTTGAGACAATCGGCTCTAAATCGAATCCTACCGGGTTGGGGATGAAGACGGCTCCGCCCAAAGCGAATGCCATTGCCGGCCTTCCCTTGTACGCATTAATTAAATCGGGGAAAGAAGCGAATTTTCCGTACTGGAGGTGAAAGACCATCCTCTCACTTATCGGGAATGCCAGTCCGAATCTCGGCTGAACCTCGGTAGTAGACTTTGCCTTCTCACTCAGGTTGAGAATTGAATTCGTCTTGTCATAATTGGGGTCCGCTGAATCCGCCAAGTGCCACGTGTCGAGGTCGAAATTATCAACCCTTACGCCGACGTTAACGATTATATCGTTGAATTCTATCTTATCGTTCACGTAGAACGCAGTGAATACGGGACGTTTTGCGTCATCGGGTCCCTCATTCACCTCATTGCCGAACTCATCATATCCATATCCTCCGCCTGAGCCTCGCCTGATTGCAAGGCGCGCCCTGTCTGTCCCGTTAATCAGCTCGTCCCTAAGCGTCGGGTCAACGCCGATTTGAGAGTTTAAACTGATGGTGAGCCCACCGCCAAGTCCGAATTGACGAATTTCACCTGACCTTAAAGAAGCGCCCGCCCTGATCTCATGGCTCCCGTATTGAGTTATTATTCCTGCGCTTATATCTGTGTAGGTTTGCTCCCTCTTGAAGTATCCAGTCTGCAACTGTCCCGGTCTGTCAAATCTGAAGCCGGCGAAGTTATACGGACTGGGGTTAACATACCTTGAGGGATAGGCCCCTATCCATTCGGAGTTGGCATTGGCTACCGCGAGACTGTCCCCGGAGTCAAGTTGCTTCGCCATGTCGAATTTGCCGTCAGCTATAAAATTAGGGTCATAGGTGAATTGGTCTATTGTTGAGCGGCTTATGTTGGCGTTGATTACCGTTTTATCCGAGAGGAAGTAGCTTGCCTTTAAGTTGTAAAGGCTGTTCTCGTCATCCCTCTGGGCGAGCCTATCCAGGTTGAAGATGTCCCGTATAGGGGAGCTGCTTAATCTGCGCTCATGTGTTGAGAAAGCGCCGCTAAACCTCAAGACCAGGGGATTCAGGTCATACTGCAGGTTCCCGTTCAGGATCCAATGTTCATGAGAGCGTCCGGGAACCTTGCCGCCTTCCCATTTTACATCAGCCGAATCACCTTTGGTTCCGCCGTCAACGCCTGTATCCTGCAGGTAACCGAAATCAAACCCTTTAAAGAACTGCGGGGTATTATCATCCTGCTGAGTCTTCCGATAAGCTACGAAATATTTCAGTCCGCCTAATGGTCCCGAGAGCGTGGCGGTTAGATCGTTGTATCCATAAGAGAATGTTTCACCAAAGCTTTCAGCGGGACCGTCCGTCTCAAACGCAATTGAACCGTGCATCGAGGAGGTACCCGTCCTAAAAGTCTGCTGCACGATTCCGGCGGCTCCCCCGCCGACATCCGCGCTGAAACCGCCCACAAGAATCTTTACCTCTGCGAGAGCTTCCGGGATTGTGGTTACGTTAGCCCCACCAGTCGAACCCACAGCCGCGCCTGAGGTAACGCCTTCGATTTGATATCCCGTTTCATCAGAGCGTCCGCCGCGTATAAAGACCGCGCGGTTATGAATGACGACACCAGCCTGTAAACCCATGAAAGTAAGGCCACTCCGTGTCGCTAAGTTCTTAAGCAACTCAGCCGGCACTGATCTAACTACGCTGGTAGCTGTCAGGTTCACAAGAGGCTCCTCCGCGACGATCACTACGGCTTCGCCCGCCACATCAGTAGTCGGCATTTCAAAGTCTAAATTCGTCGTAAGGTCACTGTTAACTTTCACGTTCTCAACCGTGACACTCGCATACCCTATGAATGTAGCCCGAATTTCATACGTGCCTATCGGCACATTTAGAATGATATATTTTCCTTCCGCATCCGTTGAAGCACCCATTTGAGTTCCAACAATTATGACATTCGTTCCTGCCAGAGGGTTGTTGGTTTCTGCATCGGTAACCGTTCCCGCTATCTTACCATCTATACCTGCAAATACAACTGATGGGACTAATACTAAAACGACAAACACAACTAACCTTTTCATGCTCATTAGTAGTTCTCCCTACTTTTCTGCGTTAACCATTGCTGGCTTTATTAAATTTGATTTGATTGCTATAGTAAAAATCTTTCCTACCTACTCCCTTCCAATTTGGTATAACCACCTCTTGTACTTTACATCTCGTAACAGTACCCAGCGTACAATTTGTTTTTTATCGTATTAAAAGTGTGCTATGGTGTGAAACTATACATCTGATTTATATTTGTCAAGTAAAAAATTTAACTTATTTAACTTTTCATTTTTATCTATGTCGAATAGATCGGCAAATCAGTTCCTTCCGGTATCCTTATATATATAATGCTTATATTCTTCCGATTAAACAAAATTTCTTCACAAAGGGAGGTTGTAAAATTGAAAAGACAAATATATTGTTTGTCTGCACGGTCAGATTCTGTCTATCCACCAGCCTCTAATAATTTCCTGAACCGCGGGATTTCATGCAGTGGAGAAAATATCGGATCAAGTTTAAGCCATGACACTGAAATAGGCGCCGGTATGGAAAGGAGAATCTCGATCCTGTCAAGAGCGGATTCGTACTCCCCCAAAATCGTATAAATCTGAGCCATGACCATGACCGTCAACGGTCCTCAGTAATGGCACAGTGAAATGGGCATTATCTCCACTGCCTTGAGTCCGGCTTCGATGGCTTGTTCTCTTAACCCGAGGTTAGCGCATACAAACCCTAACATCGAATATAATTTGAAAACCTTCGGACTGTTTTTGACCTGCTCCTCCAACAGCATGCGAGCCGAATCATAATATGAATATTGGAATTTCTCATCATCCATAAGCGCATACAATTGGGCTTTCGAGAGCAAATAAGTCAATCTGTCATTGGCGAATGAACCGGGAGTAAGAGCGTTTACCGATTCGTCATATTCTTCATTCAAAAGGTCAAATCTCCATAAACCCATCCCCCAGAGAAGTGATTTTGCTCCCGCCATTATCTTGTTAAGATCGACTGTTCCTGCACTGCGGACTACTCTCTCTGCCCGCTCTTTATTGCCGTCCGAAAGCAGATAGAGCCATGCTTCGTATGTATAATTATCAGAAGAATAAGGATTAAGAGTTCTGGCGCGCCCAATGTACTTTTCAGCCTCCAAATAGTCACGCATGTACAGGTACACTTGTCCGGTTTCAAGCGCTTTAATCGGAGAGAGCGGGTCGAGCATTGTTGCCCGTTTGTAATTCTTTATCGATTCCTCCCAGTCGCCCTGCCGCTTTTGAACAAGAGCTACCGCGGCATAAACATCTGCATTATTAGGCTGCTTCTTAAGAGCAATGGTGAAATGTTCTAACGCTTCGTCGTAATCCTCGTGAACCTTATTTTGGAATTCTCCGTACGCGAGGTGAGCCTCAGTTAAATTGGGGCTTAAACGGAACGCTTCCAGAACAGCTTTCTCAGCCTGCATTTGATGTTCTTTTTTTGCACCCCCATACCAATAGAGATTTGTATAAGCCAATGAAAGCCTTGCATATGCCAATGCAAAGGTTGGATCCAATTCCACTGCTTTTCTATACCAATTGGTCGCTTCTGTAAGGTTTTTTCCTTCCGTTCCACGATTGAAGTAGTCATTTCCCCTTAGGTAATAATCGTATGCTTCAAGATTTTTTGTGTGTTCTCTCTTAAGTTCACGCCGTTCCGGCTCAAGCAGCGTGATATCCATAGCTGCTGCCACTTTTTCCGCGATGTTAGTCTGAAGCTCGAATATTTCTTCCATAAATCCATCATAAGTAGTAGCCCATAGATGCGTATCATCTGACACTCTTATAAGCTGAGGAGTAATTCGTACCCGGTTTTTATTATCTCCAACTGATTGATAGCGTATCGTACCTTCAAGTATATATTGTGCGCCAAGTTCTCTACCGATTTGCTCAGCACTCTTTGTATGATTTTTGTATTGCATAGCGCTCGTTCTTGAGATCACCCCTAATCCGCTAATAGAAGCTAATCGGCTTGTTATCTCATCAGTCATTCCGTCGGCGAAATATTCATTTTCAGCCGGTCCCAAATTTTCAAAAGGTAAAACCACGAGCATTTTTACGCCGGAGTCAGGACTCATTTTATTCATATTTAAATATAAAACTACTGATCCGATCAGAATCGTTATCAGAACCGATCCAATTACGCTTAACCGCCGTCGGTTTATTCTTTCAGTGTGAGTTTGAGATTCGGGTATTGATTCTGTTTGCGGAGTCGAGAGAGCTTCCCCCTTCAAAGCATAAACTTTTATCGGTCTATCTACGTTTTTCAGGTCTTTTTCGCCGAGGAAGACCGCCTCGATATTACGTTGATTCCTAATGTCGTCATATACCCTCCCGGAGATGCAAATGCCTCCGGGTTCTGCTAACGGTTCGAGCCTCGACGCCACGTTCACGCCATCTCCGTAAACCTCCTCACCTTTCAATACCACGTCGCCTACATGAATACCGATTCGAAGACTTATCTGTTCTTGATCTATAAGAGCTTTCTGAATATCGATCGCGCAATTCACGCTTTCTATGGCGCTCTCGAAAGAACAAAATGTGCCGTCTCCCATATATTGAAGAACTTTACCCCCATATTTATTGACCAGCGGAGTTACTGTTTCTCTTTGTCGCTCGATCAGCTCCCGCGCCTTTTCCTCATCCTTCTGCATCAGTGACGTGTAACCTGTCATATCCGTAAACATTATGGCAGAGAGTTTTCTTTTCGGAGATTCTGTGTTATTCAGTTCGGCACCATATAATATGATAACAATAATGTATTAGAATATGCATTCGATATTCTCGGCATAATATACAAACTTGCTTTAGTATAAGCAAGATGAAAGGATTTTCCCGAGCCGGAGGATCTCTCCAAAGGAGTCCTTAGTGACTTATGGAGCAGAAACCGGAGGGGGTACCCGATGCTTCGGGACGGGGTGTGTAGTTTTTCTGCGGCTAGGGCCACCGCCGTTGGCGGGAGAGGCGAACCGTGAAAAAGTATCAATTCGAATCTAAATTACCGGTCCAGGTACCGTACTTCTGCCCTCGATGTTCATTCCCTTTAAAAAAAGTTACATAAGTCATCATCCACGAAATTTACTTTCTAAGGAAACAATTCCTTTCCAATTATGTATCCTAGCTCCCGGTAGGATTCAAACTGAGCTTCATCAAAGAATTGGTCCGCAGTACTTTCGTCCGGGAAAGTGTTGTGTTTGCGCCTATAAGCAAGCAAGTCTTCCGATTCTTCTCCTGTGATGGACGATTTTATATAAATCAGTATCCCATCGGGACTATCCGGATAATCGATTGTCGCCACAGCAAACTGTTTTGACGTATTTTTCGAATCCTTGTTTTGGCGCAGTTCGCTTAAATCTATATCGATTTTAACACCGAAATCAATACGAACCTTGCGAATAAGATTAGCCAGATCACCGAAATTAAATTGAGGATCAGCAGTTGCATCAGAAGCAATAATTACTTCACAGCGCCGCTTGATTAGTTCGTAAATACCTAAATTTTCAATATGGCCCCCATCAGATAGGTTAAGCAACCTATCTTTTTCATTACCTTTTCCTAATAATTCTATGATAAAATAATATGGCCAAAATTTGGGTTCAGTTCTATGGGTCGGATTTGGATTCGGCATCCAACGATTTAAGCGTACGTTCAAAAGAGTCATTATAAAAGTTAGAATTGGGCTTGTAGATGTGCCCATTTGTGGACTTGCTGCCGCTCCTGATATAGCCATCGCTGTAGCCAGCCGAGTCTCACCGGCTTCATATTTGTCTGTTCTACAGTATCCGGTTGACTCTGCACCGCAATAATATTTTGAAAAAACGAAATAGTCTACACCGCGACCCCTTAAGTACCTGTTTTTTGAGTCGGGAACATTGAGAGTTGTATTGATGAGCTGATAGGGTGCACCATTATCGTACGAATGTAATCTGTTTAACGTAAGCGACTCATTCGATCCTATTTTTTCACTCTGCCCTGAGCCTTTTCGTTTGATTATATATGTTTCACTCAATCGGTCTCTATAAAAATGATGCATGGAGATTCGGTTGGTATTTGTAAAAAAACTTAATATTAATAAGAAAATGGCAAGTAGGATTATGATAGGAAAACCGCCGATTTCTTTGTTGAACGCATCCGTATTCCATATATATCGCACTATCTGAGCCAAAACTATCGGTAACATGGCAACCCAACTGATTCGAAAAAAGAATTTCGATAGTTTTTGGACCTTTTCGCTTTCACTCCGCAATATCCCAAATAACAGTCCTATAACAGATGTTATCGTCGCACCGTTTAATAGGTTACTTATAACCATAGATGTCTTTCCTTCTAATTGCGGTAGATAGATAGCCAGTAAAATAAAACTCCCAAAAACAGCCAGTAACGCTGCTATGAGAGCAAACGCTCCCTGCAGATAGCCCCTTATTCGTCTACCTTTGTACATCAGATTACGAAGCGCCGCAAACCAACGTATAATAATCATTAAAGTAACTGCACCTAACGAACTCCAGAGGATCCATATTGCGAATTCGTGAGGCTCAGCTATCGAATGACTGACACGATATATGAAGTAAGCCAGAAATATTGTTGATGAGACCGTTGTTAAATTTGTGAGAGCCAACCCTGAAATATACAAACCGATAAATCGCCAGACATCTAAACTAAATAACTTTCTATCCGGTACGAGATAATTACTATGCTGTCTCAAATATTTAACTTCTTTGCGCTCATCATTTTCGACCTCACGCTGAAATCGAAATGGGAATTTTGCGTATTCTACTGAAGCTTTTGGGTCGTCGAGCAAAGAGCTTAAGCAAGATCCGATGTAACCACCACCGGAAACTGTGGAGAGAAGATCACAAAAGCGAAGAATCTTCTTCCTTGCAAGAGATTGTAGTACACCCAGGTTAAATGTTGCTGAACGTATACCACCGCCGGACAGTGCAAGTCCAACCATACCGCCGTTGAATTTCCATTCTTTTTCTGTCTCTTTATTTCTAAGCTCGTTGACCTTTTCTCCGAATTTTTTCAGATCTTCATCTTTCAATCCTATATTTTTTCTTCTATTCATTATGTATTCGGACTCTGCGGCCGATACGTCATCAAATTGTTTAGTATACTCAGGAAAATCACTGTAGGAATCGGTCATTTTACCTCCAAAATTTTACTGATGAATTTACTGAAGAATGACAATATCTCAGGGCTTATTTTCAATTAATTATTTAGTGACTGCTATCTGCTCGTAACAATTCGAATCGTAATCACTGAGTTTAATGATGGAATTATAGCGCCACGTAACTTTTCCGGCAGTTTAGCATATTAAATGTTATATACTCTATAACGATTGTTCCATCGGATTTTGAGGGACGCCCTTCTCCGCCCGCTATTATGCCTTTGTAAATCTATATGAAGCAAATCAATCAACCGATCCCCTTAGAGCCGGATTCGATGACTGTTCGGCCAACAGTGAATGTTCACCGTCAACCGTGATACAAAATAAAGTTAAGAACAATAAATTTAGTTTTAGAGTCGCCTAAATAAATCGCTAAAATATAGTATAATAAAAGAGATTATTAAAATCAATATAATTATTTACAATTATTTTGTAATTCAGTTTGACTTAGATATGCTGAAAATACTCTGTTGGGAAGGGAAAGGGTTCATACAGGATTAATAGAAGTGGGCCCTGCTGGACTGCTCCACAGGAGTTTATCCCGGCTTAGCCGGGAACCGTCCGATTACGAGCTGGGTTCTTCTATCTTCTTACCCACTAAGGATTTTATAGATGATGAAATTTCTGTTCCCTTTGCATGAATCTCGACAGACGCTAAAGGTCTTCTGACGGTTTTTGGATCTATGCCACCTTTTATGGAATTCAAGATCCCTGATACTTCCCAGTAGTTTTCAGCCATGTAGAATTGATCTGACGCCCAGGGTAGTTTTGAAAGATCATTCTTCATGATGTTCTTGTTCTCTTTGACTGCTATGACTTTTATACCTTGTTCTAAGGCTGCTAAAGTAGGTAAACCGACACAACCATCAGGTATTACTAAGCATGATATATCTGAAGCGGTCATCACTCCATTCTTGTTCATGGCTTCTTTATCGGTAACAATTCGCGGGCTCTTCTTTAATCCTTTCAGCACACTCTGGAGAAAAGTTACAGAGATAGTTTCGGCTGCCATGCGGGGATCAACAATACCGGGCTCCATGTTTGCTAC
>JADFGO010000049.1 GCA_022567655.1 Candidatus Neomarinimicrobiota bacterium | reverse complement strand
CGACGATTTACGGTCGCAGCTGCCGATGATAGATAAAATATTGGAGGCGTTTAACGTACCAAGGATAGATTTAGCCGAATACGAAGCGGACGACATTATCGGAACACTCGCCAAAGAGGGTGAGAGGGATGGCTGCGATGTTCTCATGGTCACGGCTGATAAGGATTTCGCGCAGCTCGTCACCGATAAGGTGAGGATGTATAACACCCGGGCAAAGCCGGATGAATCTAATATAATTGATGTTGAAGGCGTTATTAAAAAGTGGGGAGTAAAGCCCGGGAGAATCAGGGATTACCTCGCATTGGTCGGAGATACGTCCGATAACATTCCGGGAGTTACCGGTGTGGGACCCAAGGGTGCACTAAAGCTGCTGAATGAATTTGATTCTCTAAAAGGCGTATTTGAAAACATAGACAAAATCAACGGTGAAAAATTAAAGGAAAACCTGGTCAGGGATGAAGAAATGGCGGAGCTTTCATTTGACCTTGTCACTATCCGTACCGATGCTCCCGTAAAAACAAAATTAGAGGATCTCAAAAGGAAGGAACTCGACAGCGACCGGCTCGTCGAAGTCTTGAAGGAGCTTGAATTCTGGAATATGCTTGAGGAGATACAAGCTGACAGCGGCGTTCCGATTGAAAAAGTTGAAAAGAACTATGAAAGAGTAACCGACTTGAAATCGTTGAGAGCGATGATCAAAAAGATTAAAAAATCCGGGTTACTCTCTCTCGATCTTGAAACCACATCCGTGAACCCTATGCAGGCGGAAATTGTCGGGTTTTCTTTCAGTATAAATCAGGATGAAGGTTGGTATGTTCCGATAGAATTTCAAGGGAAGACAAAGAGCCTGTTCGGCAGTGATGGAAACGACCTCGAGAATGTTTTTGCGGAACTTAAACCGGTTTTAGAAGATTCCAACCTGCCGAAATGCGGTCAAAACATCAAGTACGACATGCTGATACTTTCCCTGAACGGGATAGAAGTCTCCGGTGTCGTGTCCGATAGTATTATTGCGGCGTTTTTACTTAAACCTGAAGCGCGATCGTATAAAATTGATTATCTATCGATGGAATATCTCGGATACAAAATGCAGCCGATCACGGAGCTTATAGGCAGCGGTAAGGATCAGATATTAATGTCCGATGTGGCTCTTGAGGAGATCACGTTTTACGCTGTTGAAGACGCCGATGTCGCTCTTCAGCTTGTGAATCTCCTCGTACCGATGGTTGAAAAAGAGGGGATGACGAAGATATATCAGGAGATAGAGATTCCCTTGATCCACGTACTTTTGAGGATGGAAAAGGCAGGCGTTTATCTAAAGGTCGACCATCTCAAGAGGATGTCAAGTGATTTGGATGTGGATATTAAGGAGATTGAGCAGAGAATACACAAGTTGGCCGGGGAAGAATTTACGATCAACTCTCCGAAACAACTTGCAAATATCCTGTACGAAAAACTCGGTTTGCCGCCGACAAGGAAAACCAAAACAGGCTTTTCGACGGATCAGCGGGCAATGGAATCCCTTAAAAAAGAACATGAGATTGTTGAAAAAGTTCTTGAGTATAGAATGTATACCAAGTTAAAATCAACCTATCTCGAAACGCTTCCGAAATTGGTCGACCCGAAAACCGGAAGGGTTCACAGTACTTTCAGCCAGACCGTCGCAGCGACAGGCAGATTGTCGAGCAGCGATCCTAACTTTCAGAATATCCCGATCAAAACTGAGATCGGAAGGAAGATAAGGCACGCATTCGTACCGGAAAAAAGAGGCTGGAAGATTCTTTCGGCGGATTATTCACAAATCGAGCTCAGAATAATGGCGCATTTGTCTAATGATCCTACTCTTATACAGGCATTCCGGGACGATGAGGACATTCACAGCCGGACAGCCGCCGGGCTATACGGTATTGACCTGAAAGATGTGACCTCCGAGATGAGAAACGCGGCTAAAACAGTGAATTTTGCGATCATGTACGGAGCCAGAGCTTTCAGGATTTCCGGTGAATTGGGAATTTCCATGGAGGACGCGAGTGCGACGATTGATGAGTACTTCAGCAGGTTTCCGGGAATCAATAATTTTATAGCCTCGTCAATCGCAATGGCGCGTGAGGAAAAGTTCGTAACAACCATATTAGGGAGGAAACGCTATCTATATGAGATAGACTCAAGTAACTTCAATCTAAGGCAGAGCGCCGAGCGAATTGCGGTGAATACCCAACTTCAGGGATCGGCAGCGGATATGATAAAGATCGCTATGATCAACGTTGATGAACGGATCAGAAAAGAAAAATTATCTTCGATGATGATTTTACAGGTTCATGACGAACTTGTTTTCGAAGTTCCGGAAGAGGAAGTAGAGCAGCTCACTTCCCTTGTGATCGAAGAAATGAGAGGTGCGATGGAATTAGACGTTCCCGTTAAAGTAGAAGTTAGCGTCGGAAAAGATTGGTACGAAGCTCACTGATGGCAGGCGCAGGCATAAAATCGGATTTTCTCGTAATAGGCAGCGGAATTGCTGGCTTATCCTTTGCCCTCAAGGCAGCGGAGTATGGTGAAGTATGCATTATAACGAAAAAGGAAAACAAGGAGTCGGCTACAAATTATGCTCAGGGAGGAATCGCGTCTGTCCTCAGTTCGCAGGACTCACTCGAGCTACACGTTGAGGATACGATAAGAGCCGGCGACGGGTTGTGTCACGATGACGCCGTAAGAATAATGGTGAACGAAGGTCCTGACTGCATTAAGGACTTGATTGAATGGGGAGTGAAATTCTCCCGTAAAAACGCTGAATCTGATGAATACGATCTCGGAAAAGAAGGCGGACACAGCATAGAGAGAGTGCTCCATGCGGGTGATATCACAGGAAGAGAGATCGAACGTGCGCTGGTAGAAGCAGTTTCCGCGCACAAAAATGTAACGGTTTATGAGCACCATCTGGCTCTCGACCTTATAACGGAACATCATATAAATCCGGACGTGCAGATCACAAAGGATAACATTAACTGTTTCGGCGCTTACGTCCTCGATACCCATAATTCCAGGATAAAGCGCTTTCTGTCAAAGAACACAATTCTTTGCACGGGCGGCACAGGAATGGTCTATCAACATACTACAAACCCGGCGATCGCAACAGGCGACGGAATCGCGATGGCGTACAGAGCGGGGGCAAATCTGGCTAACCTCGAATTTATGCAATTTCACCCTACAGCGCTGTATAACCCGGGAGGCAAACCCTTTTTGCTTTCGGAGGCTATAAGGGGTTTTGGGGCTTATCTGAAAACGACTTCCGGGGAAAGGTTCATGGATAAATACGATGAAAGGGGCGAACTTGCGTCCCGGGATATAGTCGCGAGGGCAATTGACAACGAATTGAAGATCAGCGGAGAAAAGTTCGTCTATCTCGACCTTACTCATTTAGATGCCGATTCGGTTAAAGAGAGGTTTCCCAATATCTACGAAAGATGCCTGCAGCAGAAATTTGATCTGACCGTAGAGCCTGTGCCCGTAGTTCCCGCCGCTCATTATATGTGCGGCGGAGTAGTGACCGACGAAAATGGAGCGACCTCTATCGGTCATCTCTGGGCAGTGGGGGAAGTTGCATGCACGGGAGTCCACGGAGCTAACAGGCTTGCGAGTAACAGCCTGTTGGAGGGTGTGGTGTTTTCCAAAAGGTCTTTGGACGCGATTATCGAATCGAACGATTATATGCTGAATGTACACCCCCAGGCACCGGAGTGGGACGATTCAGGGACTTACAATCAGGAGGAATGGGTTTTAATATCGCATGACGTAATGGAGATTCAGGAAATCATGTGGGACTACGTGGGGATAATCAGGACGAACCTGAGGCTCAAAAGAGCGTTCGAGAGGATAAAATTCATAAATAAAGAGATCGAAAAGTACTATAAAAAAACGAGAGTATCCGAGGGATTGATAGAACTGAGAAATCTCGCAGCGGTCGCCTACCTTATAATCAGGTGTGCAAGAACCAGAAAAGAAAGCAGGGGACTGCATTATAACAGCGACTATCCTGAAAAATCCAAATCCTGGGAAAAGAAGGATACAAAAATCATTAAAAATTTTTAAAGTGAAAATATCGGCATCGGGAAGTAACTTTGAACCTGTTGCAAAACAGAAGATGGCAATACTTATAACGATCTAAAGAGGTCAGATAAAATATGGTTGAAAATACATTGGTACTTGTAAAGCCGGACGGTGTTTCAAGAGCGCTGACGGGCGAGATTATCTCGCGTTTTGAAAAAATGGGGCTTAAGACGGTCGCACTGAAAATGCTCCATGCAACAAAGGAGATGGCCGGAAAACATTACACTGAAGAAGATATCGGCGCACGGCTCGGCGAAAAAATAAGGAATTTACTCATAGACTTTGTAACCGAGGGACCCATAGTTGCGGTTGTGATACAAGGCGATGAAGCAGTAGAGGTAGTAAGGAAGATGTGCGGCGCCACAGAACCGAAATCTGCCTTGCCGGGAACGATACGAGGCGACTATTCGCATCATAGTTATGATTTAAACAACGAGGCGGGCAGTGCGGTCCGAAATGTCATTCACGCCTCATCTGATAAGGCGGCTGCCGAATATGAAATCGGCGTCTGGTTCAACAAGGATGAAATTGTATCCTACGACCGCGCGGATCAGCGGCATCACTGGCAATGAGCCCTGACAGGCCAAAAAAACTGACAGCGTACCTGTCGGGCGCAATGGAATATGCTCCGGACAACGGCGAAGGCTGGAGGAGAGAATTGGCTTCTCTGCTAAACGAAAAGCTCGGGCATGCAGTTTTCAACCCAAACGAAGAAATAAAAAAACTCATGAGCCCGGAGGAACGGGAGTCTTTCAAGGAGCTGAAAGAAAATGATATTGATAAGTTCAGGGAAAATATTCGAAGAATAATAGACCATGATCTCAATTTTATTTCGGAAAAAGCCGATTACCTTATCTGCTATTGGGACGAATATGCCTCGATGGGCGGAGGAACTCAGGGTGAAGTTACGGTAGCTTACAACAATGGTTTGCCTGTGTATTTATTGACAGATATGCCTCTAAACCGCATAAGTTCATGGATTTTGGGCTGTTCTGAAAAAATTTTTATTGACCGGAATTCACTCCTTAAAGAGCTTGAAAGAAAATATAATTAGAAAGATTATTGACAGTTCTAAGTTCTGATATATCAACTACATAGGTCTAATTTATTCAAGGCATTTGCAGAAGCGTGATGCTCGCAAACTCACTTGCTCCAAGTGTTATAGAGAATGCATAAATATATTTAATATGTATTTTTTCCTTGACATTCGGAAATTCAAGCTTATATTGCTTCCAAAAGTAAGTAACCACAATGGTTACAGCGTTTTCAGATACCCAACAACAAAAAGGAGGTTCCCACATGAACAAACAAGAACTTATTGCAGCTATCGCAAACGACAGTGGATTAACGAAAGTAGAGGCGGAAAAGGCCTTAAATTCGATGACGTCCAACATCACAAAAGCGCTAACGAGAAAAGACAAAGTAACTCTTGTTGGCTTTGGCACTTTCTCGACGTCGGACAGAGCTGCACGGACGGGTCGCAACCCCCGTACAGGCGAGACTATCAGGATCGCCGCTACAACTGTACCGAAGTTCAAAGCAGGCAAGGAATTGAAGAGTGCGATAAAGATGTAACTGAATTCCTGAATGTGAATTTAAAGACAGCGGATGATTATCGTCCGCTGTCTTTTTTTATATGATATGAGATGAAATTCTTGGGCTTAGACGGCGGGGGAAGTAAAACGACGGCTGTATTGTGTGACCTGCCGGAGCAAACTGTCAAATCTGCCGTTAGAGGTTCCGGCAGCGCTTCGATAATAGGTGTCGACGGAATTAAAGAATTGGTTCTGGACATTTTAAAAGAACTCTCCCCCGGAGATTCTATAAGCGAAATTCAGGGTGCCACGCTTTCATTCGCCGGGGTCGGAAGAGAGGGAGATAAGAAGAAAGTCTTTGAGTCGATCTCTGAAATCGGACTTAACCGGATAAACATAATTTCAGATGCTGAAATGCTGCATTATGCGGCTTTCGGCAAAAACGACGGAATACTCATCGAATCGGGAACCGGCGCAGTATGTCTCTACGGGAAGAAGAATAACTTAAAACAGTTAGGGGGATGGGGTTATCTTCTCGGGGATGAAGGAGGAGGGCATGATATGGGAAGAGAAGCCGTAAAAAGCGCGCTAAACGATGAGAATCAGGCACGGAATCGATCGACACTCACCGATGCGCTTTTGAAATTTTATGAACTGTCTAAACCGGAGGATTTCATAAGCGTCGTGTACAATTCCGACAATCCTCAAAACCTTCTCGCTTCTTCCGCCGAGTTGATCTGTTCTTACGCCGAAGATGGAAATGAAGAGGCGTTAAGAATCGTGGAAAAAGCTTCAGGTGCACTGGTCAATCTTGCGCTTTCCGCAATCGAAATGCATAAATCGGAACCACCGTTTAGATTAGCATGCGCCGGGGCGCTGCTTGAAAACAAAACCCCGGTTCTAAAAGGATTCAAATCAAAGTTACAGGACTCGGAAGTAGAAATCGACTGGATCGGGATTCCGATGTCACCGGCGGCAGCCGGAGCGGCATTTGCGATAGAAAGCGCAGGGGAAGAACTACCGGATTCGTTATTTGATAAATTATGTGAGATGAACGATTGAGTCTGGGCGGTCATCTAACCTGGGCGGAGATTGATATCGGAGCGCTTCGCCACAATTACTGGCTGATCAAAAATAAGGCATCGGGTGCAGGGATTATGGCTGTAGTAAAAGCTGATGCCTATGGGCATGGTATGGTCGAAGCGAGTAAGACTTTTATAGAAGAGGGTGTATCGTATTTGGCGGTAGCGTTCGTGAAGGAGGGTATTGAACTCCGTGAGGCGGAAATAAAAACGCCGACTCTCGTTTTTGCCAGGCCGACCCGGGATTTTATCGGCACACAGATTCAAAATTCACTGGACGTAACGATCGCTGACCCGGAAGACGTTGAATTGGTCGCCGGCGCGGCAAAAAGATTATCGATCCCGGCAAGGGTTCATTTAAACGTCGATACCGGGATGAGCAGACTTGGAGTCGAGTATGGAGACGTTGTCGCTGTTGCTCAAAACATAAATTCGAAAGAGGATCTTGTTTTTGCAGGAATATATTCTCATCTTGCCACTTCAGATGAATTCGATCCAAGTCATAGCAAGATACAGATTCAGAAGTATAAAGACGTTATCGAGCAGATTAGAAATGAGGGGATATCTCCCGGACTCTGTCATCTTGCAAACTCGGGGGGGTTACTCAATTTACCCGATTCAATATTCAACATGGTGAGAATAGGAATTGCTTTGTACGGGCATAACCCCAATCCGCTGAGGCAGAAGGAAGATGATCTGCTGCAGGTAATGACATTGAAATCCACTGTCTCTCAAATTCGAACAGTTACTGAAGGGACAGCGGTGAGCTACGGCAGAACCTGGATCGCCGGGGAACAAACCAAATTAGCAACTATACCGATCGGGTATGCCGATGGAATTGACAGATCGTTGCCTGGAAAATTGGAAGTTCTGATAAATGGAAAGCGGTTTAATGTAGTAGGAAGGGTCACGATGGACATGATGATGGCAGATATCGGAAATTCGGACGTGAAGGTCGGTGACGAAGTAGTCGTTTACGGCACTCAGGGAACCGAATCGATATCAATTTCCGAGGTCGCGCAAAAGTTTAACAGTATATCTTACGAAATTACCTGTTCCGTATCCAAGAGAGTCCCGCGGGTATACGTCAATAGCTGAGATTGGAAATTTAATGATAAAGATTATCTATCTCCTCGCCACTTTATTTATGTTTGGCTGCGCCTCGATGAGCGCCAGGAGTGGTGAGAGCTGGGTGCGTTACCACCTCGAGAATATGACCCTTAAGGAAAAAATCGGCCAAATTATGGTGCCGGCGTATGCGCCCCGATTTTACAACGAGGAGAACCACCAATTTAAAAGGCTGTTAAAACTCGTAAGAGAATACAAAGTAGGCGGAGTAATGTTATGGAGAGGTAACGCGTATTCCGTAGCGCGATCGATCGACAGGCTTCAAGCGGCGGCGGCTCTTCCGCTTTTAGTCTTGGCGGACATGGAATGGGGATTACCGCAGCGGGTGGATGAAAGTACGCGGTTTTTACAAAATATGGCGACAGGCGCCACAGGAAATGAAGAATATGCGTACGAGATCGGTCGAATAACTGCTGATGAAGCAAGGGCGATAGGAATTCACATCGGGCTCGCTCCGGTGATGGACGTCAATAATAATCCGGATAACATCATAATCAACACGCGTTCCTTTGGGGAAGATCCGGCGTTGGTTTCAAGAATGGGAACGGCGTTTATTCGAGGGTTACAGGCAGGGGGTATCTATGCCACTGCAAAGCATTTTCCGGGACACGGCGATACGGACATCGACACGCATATGTTCCTTCCGTCGATAACAGCTTCAATGGACAGAATCCGCAGTTTAGAACTTCCTCCATTCAAGGCTGCGGTAGATGCGGGAGTAAAATGCGTAATGATTGCGCACATAACGTTTAGCCAGGTTAAGCAGATGGGTGGCAGACCTGCTACTTTCGATCCTTATTTTATTAAGAATATATTGAGGAAAGAGATGGGATTTGATGGTCTTGTTATCACAGATGCGATGAATATGGGCAGCATAACCGATAATTACTGGTCCGGCGAAGCTGCCGTGATGGCGATCAATTCGGGAGCGGACATAGTGCTTCTCTCGCCTAATTTTGAGACTACTTTCGAGTTCGTCCTTGATGCGGCGATAGAAGGCAGAATTGAAATGGGAAGGATAGACGAGGCTGTCGGGCGAATACTGAGAGCTAAAGCGGATCACGGACTTGAAAGAAAACCTGTTTTCAACTTCGCCAATCTTGAAAGGGTAATGTCAAAGACAAAGTCAGCGATAAAGGCGGAGGAGATATCGAACTCTGCAATGACATTAGTGCGTGATGATAAAAACGTATTTCCGTTCGAAGCGGAGAAGATAGGAAGTATACTGGCTCTGACGGTAACGGACGAAGACGGTACTTCCCGGCGGGGGAGTACGATGAACAGAGAAATCGGCGTCAGAGTACCGAACGTCAAATCGGTTTTTATTGATCCGCGTTCGACTCAGGAAGAGCTGAAAGAAATAATGACGGCAGCAGATTCTGTTGATGCCGTCATCGTCGGCATTTTTATGAAATGGCGGGACAGGAAAGGGACGATTTCGCTGCCTGACACTACGGTCAGCCTGCTCAGGGAATTTTTTAAATCGGATAAACCTATGGCGGTGATAGCATTCGGTTCTCCCTACACGCTCCGCCAGATACCGGAAGTTCCGTCATACCTGTCTGCCTACGAGACCGTATCGATGGCTCAACGCTCTGCTATACGGGCTGTTTTCGGAGAGATACCGTTAAGAGCCAAGCTGCCTGTCTCAATCCCCGGACAGTATAAAGCAGGGGATGGTCTGGAGAGGGAAAGACGGAAGATGGAGCTCGTCAGGAACATCGATGATGATATACTGAAAGAAGCGTATAGTATCATCGAGCAGGCGATAAGCGACTCAATATTTCCGGGCGCTCAGTTGGCTGTGGTTCGAAAGGGAGAACTGATAGCAAGCAAGTCGTTCGGGCGGCAGACCTACAAAGCATCCTCGCCCGAAATCACGACCGCGACCCTGTATGACATTGCGTCAGTTACGAAGATCGTCGCAACGACCTTGACTTCAATGAGCCTCTGGGAAAAGAAAAAGATACTTCTCAATTTACCCGTAAAAAGTTACCTGCCCGAATTCAGCGGAGATAAAAAAGATAAAGTAACATTGAGGCATCTCTTTACCCACTCATCCGGTGTTCTGTGGTGGACTGATCTATGGAATAAATCCGGAAACAAAGAAACCGCTTATAAATATATTTATGATCTCCCTCTTGATTTTTCTCCCGGCGATTCGATGATATATTCCGATCTCGGTCTCATATTGATCATGGATATACTCGAAACCGTAACCGGTCAAAACCTTGACAGGCTGGCGAACAATACGATCTTTAAACCGATGGGGTTGAAAAACACTATGTTCAATCCTCCGGCGGAGTTGCTCGGCAGGATAGCCCCGACAGAAATCGACACGGTTCTGAACCGGGGGTTGGTGCATGGAAAAGTTCATGACGAGAACGCAGCTTTTTTGGGAGGAGTTTCTTCGCATGCCGGGCTCTTTTCGACGGCGGAAGACCTTGCTTCGATAGCACAGATGCTCTTAAACGGGGGGATTTACCGTCACAGAAGGTTTTTCTCACCCGGAACGGTGAAATACTGGACGAAACGGCAGCATATGCCGAACTCGAGCAGCAGGGCGATCGGATGGGATACACCTTCGGACCAAGGGTCCTCGGCAGGCGATTATTTTTCTGAACGGAGTTTCGGACACCTCGGATTCACGGGCACTTCGTTCTGGGTTGATCCGAACAGGGATATAGCCGTCATACTGCTCAGTAACCGCGTGCATCCAAGCCGAAAAAGGGGCGGAATGTATAAGGTGAGAAGGGATTTTCATCAGGCGGTAATGAGAGCGTTATTGCAGGATATGGGAGAGGAAGTGCCGGAGTTGGAAGAGATCAGCGGTAACTAAAGAGTGTTTACCACCACAGATTTCCTCATTCTGATCGTCTATATGGTTGTTTCTGTCGCGTTCGGCTCGTGGATCGGCAGAAAACAGCGAAACACGACGGACTATTTCCTTGGCGGGCGGGATATACCCTGGTTAGCTGTAACGTTCAGCATCGTCGCCACGGAAACAAGCGTTCTGACCTTCATCAGTATTCCGGCGGTGGCTTACCTCGGAAATCTGACGTTTCTCCAGATAGTCTTCGGTTATATGCTCGGGAGGGTATTGGTGGCTCTTATACTCATCCCTGCATACTATAAGGGAAATATCGATACAGCATATCATTATCTGGGAAACCGGTTCGGTCAGCGAATTCGGACTGTCGCCACTGTTACTTTCATGGGTACGCGCTTGCTTGCGGACGGCGTCCGGCTATTTGCTACTGCAATACCGCTGACACTGATTATGAGGGGAAGCGGAATTCTGTCAGGTATGACGGACAATCAGTTCTATGCGCTCGCTATTGCACTGATAGGTCTGCTCACCATGATTTACACTTATGTGGGCGGAATACGTTCGGTTATCTGGATGGACGTGATCCAGATGAGTATTTATATCGGAGGCGCTCTCCTTGCGGCGCTATTGATTTTGAACAGGCTGCCGGAAGGGTGGGGCAGTGTAACTGCCTGGGCCGAACAGGGAGACAAGCTTAAATGGCTTTACACCGGTTTTGACCTTTCGTTCGGTGAGTTCATAACTAAACCATACACTATTTTCACCGGGTTGATCGCCGGGTCGATCTTTTCGCTGGCTTCCCACGGAACAGACCAACTTATTGTTCAAAGGGTCCTGACGTGCAGGGATAAACGATCGAGCCAACTGGCTCTGATAACGAGCGGCTTTGTCGTATTCTTTCAATTTTTGTTATTTCTCACTCTCGGGGCGATGCTTTTTGCGTTTTATAACGGACTGACGCCGACGGAGCTCGGCCTGACTCGCGCAGACGGAATATTCCCTAAATTCATAATGGAGGAGATGCCGGTGGGAGTCAGCGGTCTGATAGTTGCCGCCCTATTTGCCGCTGCGATGAGCACGTTATCGAGCAGCCTGTCGAGTCTTTCAAGCGCTACCGTTCTGGACATATACGTACCTTTTTTCGGAGCTGAAAAATCGGAGAGTGAGCTTTTGAAAATATCACGGATGGTAACGCTTGGATGGGGAATTCTGCTTGTGGCAACAGCTATCGGATTCATCGGGCTTAAGGGCACCGTAGTTGAAGTCGCTCTCGGAATTGCATCATACACTTATGGAGGGCTTTTAGGCGTATTCCTACTTGGATTGATACATAAAGGAGCTTCTGAAAAGGATGCCATAATCGGATTTATAACCGCCCTTATTGTTATGACTATAGTGATAACCACTCTGAAGATCGCCTGGCCTCTGTACACCATGGTCGGAGCTGCTGCCGTAATTTTGACCGGAGCAGCTTCGAGCAAGCTGTCGGCGCGGTTAAAGATCAGCGCGCGGGGATAGATAATGCAGCTGTCGACACTCGATTGGGCTTTGATACTGATATATTTCGTCTTTGCTCTCGGTGTTGGTGTTTATTTCTCCAAGAGAGCGTCAGGAAGCATAGTTGAATATTTTACGTCCGGGAGAAGCCTTCCGTGGTGGTTAGCGGGAACGAGCATGGTCGCCACGACTTTCGCCGCGGACACACCTCTTGCGGTTACGGAACTGGTCGCCAATCATGGCATAGCTGGGAATTGGCTCTGGTGGAATATGCTGATGAGCGGTCTCCTGACCGTGTTCTTTTTCGCGCGGCTCTGGAGGAGGGCTGAAGTACTTACCGACGTCGAGTTCACGGAACTTCGGTATTCCGGCAGACCCGCCGCAATTCTAAGAGGGTTTCGCGCATTGTACCTCGCAATCCCAATTAACCTGATAATAATGGGTTGGGTGACTCTTGCCATGGTAAAGATAATCGAGCTGACGATCGGAGTGGACAAATGGGTTGCGGTCGGGATAACACTTGCTGTTACCTTGATTTACAGCACTCTGAGCGGATTGTGGGGCGTGGTCATGACCGATCTGCTTCAATTTATTATCGCGATGGCAGGATCTATAGCCCTGGCGATATTTGCAACCAACTCGGTGGGCGGGATAGACGGGCTTAAAGAAGGTTTGATAAATATATACGGAGCCGATCACACTATCCTTGATTTTACACCTGAAATCGGCTCTGCCTGGATGCCCCTTACGGCGTTCTTCGTGTATCTTGCGGTCAACTGGTGGGCGGCGTGGTATCCTGGTGCGGAACCGGGCGGGGGAGGATACATAGCGCAACGTATGTTTTCGGCAAAAGATGAAAGGCATTCCTTCCTTGCCACGCTATGGTTCAACATAGCGCACTACGCAATTCGACCCTGGCCCTGGATAATGGTCGCTCTCGTCAGTCTTGTACTCTACCCGGAATTAGAAGATAAACAGACAGGGTATATACTCGTGATGCTCAACAACTTACCCTCAGGATTTAAAGGATTACTTTTAGCATCGTTCGCGGCAGCGTTCATGTCAACGATGAGCACTCATCTGAATTGGGGAAGTTCATATATTGTCAATGATTTCTACAAAAGATTCATAAATAAAGACGCATCCGATACTCATTACGTAAACGCAGGAAGAATATCGACTGTTTTTTTGGTTCTGCTTTCAGCTCTTGTAACCTCACAAATGGATACGATCACCGGAGCATGGAAATATCTTCTCGCAATAGGAGCAGGCACGGGTTCGGTATATATCTTGAGGTGGTTCTGGTGGAGAATAAATGCCTGGACGGAAATTTCCGCGATGGTAGCCTCACTGGTAACAAGCATCTCCCTCCAATCGATTTTCGGAATGGATTCAACCGATATAAATGTCTTTGCGCAAGTAATGCTCATAACCGTAAGCGTAACTTCAGCCGTCTGGCTCTCGGTGACCTTTTTGACAAAACCTGAAACAGATGAGACTTTATTAAGGTTTTACAGGAAAGTCAGACCGGGTGGTTCGCTGTGGAAACCGATCACAAAATTAGCCCCGGAGGTCGATACGGATAAAGGACTGGGATGGGACCTTGCTGATTGGGCTGTCGGGATAGTGTTGATATACTCGGCTCTATTCGGAGTGGGGAAGATAATACTCGGCTCGACGTCAATCGGTCTCGCACTTCTGCTCATAACAGCGCTGTGCTTTCTGTTCATCAGATGGGAATTGAACCGGAGAGGCTGGAAATCGTTTAAATAGCAGCCGATTCTGATCAGCTGTTTCTGACCCAACACACTCTTAAAAAATCGTCAGCATGACTCTGTCGGTGTTCAAGTAATCCGTTATTATGCCGATAAGAAGTGGTAGGACTGGAGCAGAATGGAAGAGAAGAAAGAGATTTCGGATAAGATTCAAGAAATTCTAAAGAAAATATATACTTCTATCCTCAGCTCCGAGGAGAATATCAACGACACGAAATCAACCTGGATTAGAGACAAAACCGATCCTGATCTATCCACGGAATATTGATTGCGAATTTTTCCTAAATGAACGTGCTGGGCATATCCTGCTATTATCACGACGCGGCGGCAACTCTCATTTCGGATGGAAAAATAATAGCCGCGGCAGAGGAAGAGCGCTTCACCCGGCGGAAGCATGACAACAGATTCCCGGAATCGGCAATCGGTTATTGTCTTGCGGAAGGAGGCATCAGCGTTGAAGAGATTGATTATCTGAGTTTTTATGAAAAGCCTCTTTTAAAGCTTGAAAGGATGTTCAGCTGTGCCGCAAGGTGGGCTGGAGAATCCGAGAGTAAGATGCGAGGGCAACTGTCACATATGCTGCACGAGAGGCTCTTCATAAAAGACGTTCTGAGGGAGAATCTCGGTTATGAAGGAGATACCCTTTTCACCGAACACCATCTGGCTCACGCAGCATCTTCGTACTACGTATCGGGTTTTGAAGAAGCGGCTATTATGACAATCGACGGCGTGGGGGAGTGGGCAACGACAGCACAGTACATCGGAACCGGCGACAATATCATAAAGCACAGCGAGATCAGATACCCGCATTCGCTCGGACTTCTGTACAGTACGTTCACTGCCTTTCTCGGGTTTAGAGTGAATAACGACGAATATAAAGTCATGGGGCTGGCTTCGTACGGAGAGCCGAAACTGAGGGATAAAATATTCGAGCTTATAGAACTGCTTCCGGACGGCAGCTTTAAACTCAACCTCGATTATTTCAGTTTCATGTACGATGACGACCGCATGTATTCCGATAAGTTTATAGACCTTTTCGGTCCGCCGAGAATGACAGACGATGAAATCAGACCGTATCACATGGACGTCGCATCGTCGTTGCAATCGGTTCTTGAAGAGGCGTTGATAAATATGGGCAATATCTTTTATGAGGAAAGCGGAGGTATAAGTAACGTATGTCTTGCCGGCGGGGTTGCTCTTAACAGCGTTGCAAACTGGCAATTTATCAGGAATACTCCTTTCGAGAAAATCTTCATACAGCCGGCTGCCGGAGATGGAGGCGGGTCTATGGGTGCAGCGCTTTATGCGTACTATTCGAAATCCGGAAGGAGTAACGGAACCGATCACCATTCAACACTCTTGGGTCCATCCTTCTCGAATGATGATATCAAAGGTATTTTAGACGAAAAAAGCGCAGCCTATACAGAACTCACAGACGACGAGATATGTAAAACTGCCGCCGAGTTTATTTATAAGAATCAGATAATCGGGTGGTTTCAGGGGAGAATGGAATTCGGTCCGAGGGCATTGGGCAACAGAAGTATCCTCGCCAATGCATGTAACCCCGATATGAAGGATATACTGAACGCGAGGGTAAAATTCAGGGAAGATTTCAGGCCCTTTGCTCCCGCCGTGCTCGAAGAGAAGTCGCACGAATATTTTGACATAGATTTTGAGAGTCCGTATATGCTTTTCGTTCCTCAGGTAAAACCAGGAATGGGGGAGAAGATTCCGTCGGTGACACACACAGACTATTCAGCCCGCATACAAACCGTGAACAGGGACGAAAACCCGCGATATTATAAACTGATAGAGGAGTTTGAAATGCTTTCGGGTGTTCCGATTGTTATAAACACTTCATTCAATATCCGCGGGGAGCCCATAGTTTGTAATCCGGAGGATGCGTATAACTGTTTTTTGAATACCGACATAGATTACCTGTTCATGGGAAATTTCTTAGTGGAGAAAGAGGCATGAAGATGAACGGTAAGAGCTACTTCAATGCGGATGAAGTAAGTAAACTCCTCAAAAAGCAAAGAGATAAAAAAGGGTCACCCGAATGGTTGATAGAAGTATTGGAATCGCTTCCCGAATTAAGTAATCTGATTCCACCCGAAGAGGACGAGAAACGTTTTGTGGTGGAGTATATCTACCCGCATTAAAATTTCTCGGGGGACAGGATAGTCATATTGGCGGAGAATACCGAAACGTACACAGGCTTATAATTGTTCTTTCGAAATAATAGAATTTCCGCACCGGTTCGAAGTAAAGTGTCCGGAAGATTCAGGGTGCTCTGTATAGGTGATTCCTTAACATATGGGCATGGTGTGACAACAGGCGAAAGCCTTCCGTCTATTTTGGAATCGGAATT
>JADFGO010000048.1 GCA_022567655.1 Candidatus Neomarinimicrobiota bacterium | reverse complement strand
ATAAAACCCGAACGAACCCGGGAAATAGAATTGGGGCTTGATTGGACCGGATTAGATGAAAAGGCGACGCTTGACGCCACATATTTCACTCAAAACATCACCGATCTGCTTTTGACTGCTGGCTTTCCGGCTTCCAGCGGATATCAATTCGAAATCGTAAATGGTGGTGAGATGAAAACATCGGGTATCGAACTTTCACTCGGTCTTAATTTAATCCGCAGCCGAAATACCAATTGGCTGTCGCGCATTAATTTTTACCGGACCAGGTCGGAGATTACCAAATTAGATGTCGTTCCCTACAATACAGGTGGATTTGCTACCTTCTTAGGCACTTACCGGATTGAAGAGGGTGTTTCTCCAACGAGAATAGTCGGTTCGGAGACGGATGCCGACGGCAATCATCTCGAACTCGGTGACGAAACCCCTGACTTCCAGATGTCTTTCAATAACAGCCTCAGGTTCGGCAATTTCAATCTCGGATTCCTCTGGGATTGGAAGAAGGGTGGCGATGTCATAAACCTCGGTAAACTTCTTACCGATCTTGGCGGTACGTCCGGTGATTACGAAACTGTCGGAAAATATGATGATGATAATGATCCGAACACTCCTAAGGTCGATTTAATCAACGGAGTCGGACGTCTTACGGTTCTCGGAGTTCAAACGGCTCCATACATCGAAGACGGTTCATATTGGAAATTGAGAGAACTGAACCTCTCTTATAACTTTAGTGAACAGACCGTTCAGGGATGGTTCGGAGGTAGATTGACTTATTTGCGAATTGGAATTTCCGGCAGAAATCTACTCATGTTTACAGACTATCTTGGGTACGATCCCGAAGTAAGTCAGTTTGGTAACCTGGCTATCGGACGGTCTGTAGATACAATACCATATCCATCTGCGAAAAGTTTCTTCTTTAACGTTTCATTCGGAATGTAACAGGTGGAGAGAACTATGAAATTTACCAATAAAATATTTAATAATTTTAAGAGGATGGATGTTATGAGTTTTAAACCCATATTGATTATTTTAACCGCGATAGCATTTATAGGTTGTGGTGAACTTGGTTTTGACAATCCGAACGCGCCTACTATCGAAATCGCCGAAGATATTCCCCTTCAGAACTTTGTTACAGGTGCTGAAGCGGGAATGAGAGTTGAGCTATGGATCTATTTGCGTGATGTGTCTATTATCGGAAGAGAGGCATATTACTTTGAACCTGCCGATCCGAGATATACCGGTGAACTTATGAATAACAGGCTTGATCCGGGCGGTTTCCTTGTTACCAGGCCATGGATATCACGATACAATGTTATCAGTAACACGGAAACTCTTCTAAAAATCAAGGCGCCTCAGCTTATTGGAGCAGATCTCGCTGACGAAAAAGCAGGATTAGAAGGCTTCGCTAAGACTATCCAGGCGTATCAATTGTTATTGACTCTGAACTTGCATAACGAGAACGGAATTCAACTCGACTTTTCGGGTGAACTCACGCCGATTAATTCTAAATCAGAGTCTTTTACAGCTATAACGAACTTATTGGACGAAGCTGACACTGATCTGGGAAACGGCGGAGATGCTTTTATCTTTGAACTGTCGAGCGGATTTGAGGGGTTCGATGCTCCCGCCACATTTGCTCAATTCAACAGAGCACTTCGAGCAAGAGTTGCAGTTTATATGGGAGAATATGCCACCGCTTTGACAGCCCTTGAAAATTCGTTCATAGATGAAACCGGGGATTTAAATCTTGGTGTATATCATGTATACGGCTCCGGTCTTGGAGATCTGAGCAATAATATGTTCGAATCACCCACCGCTGACGTAATTAAGCTTATGGGACATCCCACTTTTGAAACGGATGCTGAATCGGGCGACTCCCGATTCGCCGCCAAGGTCATTAAGCGTCCGACATCGGCAACTTTTGACAACCTGTCTACCGACTTAGGTATAACAGTTTTTTCAAGCTCTATCGATCCTGTATCCATAATAAGGAATGAGGAGTTGATTCTTCTACGGGCAGAAGCAAATATCGGACTTGGTAACTACCCAGCCGCAGAGTTAGATATAAACGTAATTAGAGCAGCAGCTGGTTTGGCTGACTCACCTACTCTCGATGCAACTAACGCTCTTGACATACTGCTTCATGAAAAACGCTACTCGCTCTTCCTCGAAGGACACAGGTGGATCGACATGAGGCGATACGGCAAAACGGCTGATTTACCTATTGACCGCGCTGGTGATGAAATGGTAATCAATTTCCCGATTCCCGAAACCGAGATCCCATAACCTTAGATTAACGTTAGATTCCTTTTTAGCCAAAAATAAGGGCTTACCGAAACCGGTAAGCCCTTATTAGTTACACTTTATTCAGAATCAGCTCTTAAACTTGAACGACAGGCTCACCTTTGCGCGGAACGCCGTTACCTTGCCATCCTCCACCTTCATATCCAGATCCTTTACTTCGGCGATACGCAAATCACTTAAGCTTTGTCCTGCCCTTTCAACGGCATTTTTTGCTGCGTCTTCCCACGAATTTGAACTCGTTCCGACCAATTCTATTACTTTATAAACACTGTCTGACATGGTGATTCTCCTCTGATTATTTATGCTTAAATACGACTGAATACTCTCTGCTATACCTTAACAGAAAATTTTCTCAGAAACAATAAAATTATAATATTACTTGAGGTGCCGTAGTTCGTTTATCACGATTTTCAACGTGCGTGTTTTCAAACCGATAAGACTATTATGAAAGTTCAATCTTCCACAAAAGCACTTTAAATAAAAATTTATTTTCAAGAGCTAAATATTGCGCGCCTGACGCCGATAACATTATTAAGAGGCGGTGCGGAGATAAAAGGGCAAAATTGAACAGATGGTGACGAAGAAAGGAAATGAACATGACGACCAAATTAAAAATAACTGTCCCGGCGTTAGTCATGTTATTTGTGGGAACCCATCAGCCGCTCCATGGGCAGAACGTATTTGCCGTTGCGGATAATGTAAATTTCTTTTCACCCGGTCTCGCTGACAAACACTTCAATAATGCAATAGAGCTCTACAACAAAGGTAACGTCGACTCCGCCACAATCGAATATGAAAGCGCACTTTATTATCATCCCGACCACATAACCTCCCTGCTGAATTTAGCGTTCATCTCTTCTGAGAAAGGAGATGAGGTTTCGGCTATCAGCTATATAAATAGGGTAATATCAATCAATCCAACAAATCCGACGGCGCATTACAACCTTGGAGTTGTTTATCATAAGCTTGGTCGGCTGGAAGAGGCTGAGAACTATTATAAAACTGCAATAAAGTTAGATAATAATCTGGTCGAGGCGTATTCAAATCTCGGAAGAGTGTATGAGCTTTCCGGCAAATATAATGATGCCGCGGGAGAATACAGAAATGCACTGGCTGTCAATCCCCAATTTGAAATCGCCCTACTGAATTTGGGTGTCGTTTTATTGATCCGGGAAGATTTTTATGGTTCACTTAATCATTTACAAAAGTTAACTGAAATTAATCCGTTACGGGATTCCGCGTATTATTACATGGCGGTGGCTTACTATTTTCTTCATGATTATAAATCGTCGTGGCATAACTTACATATCGCCCGGAGACTCGGAGCAGCGGTCGATGTCAAGTTTATCGATACCCTCGCATCAGCAATGTCCGAACAGGATTATTTAAGATTATTCTCCCAAAATAACTAATTACTGATTTCTATCCCCAAACATCTATTTTTTACAAAAAGTAAGCCCCCTTTAGAAAAGGGGGCTTACTCCTATTAAGATAATCTCCGGTGGAGATTAAAATGATATGTTGAACGAGCCGACCCAGCGCCTCTCAAGTCCCATCCAGACAAATGCATCCGCTGCGGTGTGGTCACCTCCATCAGTGGCATCCGTGATGTGCTTCGTATCCAAAAGATTGAATACATGGAACCCTACGTCAGCATTCACCCCGCCAAGCGGAAGAGAGTAGCTCGCGTGAAGATCTATGAGATTATAGTCCGGTATCTTCCACGCTTGAGTCCTATTACCCTGATCGTCCTTGTCATTCGGATCGTCCCTATCCGCCGGATCGAACCTTGCGTAATGATCAGTAAATCTCTTGAAGGTCAGATTAGCGGCGATATCGCTTGTCGGTCTTATTGTAACTCCGGCAGCGAAGGTCTTTTGAGCGGCATCCGATACTTTGAGACCGTCTGTATAAACATTTGCCACAAGTATTGTATCAAGTGTAGCCTCCGGAGAGAATTTCGCCTCCACGTCGTTCAGCCATTCCCAATTACCAAACGAAACCATTCCGGTAAGCTCTACCAGCTCAGTCGCTTTGTAGCGGGTATCGATCTCTATTCCGGTATGCAAAGCATCAATTCCTGCTAACAGATAGTAGAAAGTCTCATTTACTACACGACTTGATGTAGACCATGACCGATCCAGCCATTTTGTGTAATAGAAATTTGCATTTGCGGACAACTTGCTGTCGCGGTAACCTGATCCGATCTCAACTGCATTTACCGTCTCGTTTTTAGAATTCTGGTAAAGCGTGTTGTCGAAGTTATAGACCGCATCAAATATCGGGGCTTTTGAAAGCCTGCCGACATTACCATATACGTTGACGTTTTCATTTATGTTGTAGTTGGCTCCGGCTTTAATAGTGCTTCCGTTGAAATTCTCCCAATCGGTCTCCCATTTATCTGCGGGGCCGACATCGGGATTCACGTTGAAGTAATCAACGCGCTTATACCCGGTTTGAGAAAGCGACAGACTACCGAACACTGTAAGAGGACCGCTGCTGTTTTCCACCTGAGCGAAGCCGCCATACCACCGTGTCAAGCCGTCGTTATGGTATGCTATTTTGTCTCCAAGACGTTTTACCGCGGCATTGGGATTCGCGGTATAATCGGGGTTCTTATTGCTTGTGTTTATGAAGTAGTCCCCGCCGATAAGATTTCGAACCTCACGCCAGTGTTCACCCTTGTATTGACGAACGTCTACTCCAAAGGTGAGCTTCATGGTTTCCGAGAGACGATATTTTGCAGTTCCGATATAACCGTACCAGTTATGCAGATTCACCGAATTTCGGAGCACGAACGTACTTCGATTCTCTGTGCCACTGTAGGTTGCGTCTATATTGGCGCTGTTTTTATCGTAAACAGTCTGAAAGTCGATCTGTCCGTCATTATCCGATCCAAACCAGTCCCCACCAAAGTAACCGCCCGTTCCGCCACCCTTGCCTATTGAAACGTAAAAGACGCTCGTCAGATGAAAGTCTTCCTTTATCTTCCAGTACCAGTTAAGGTTATACTGCGGCTTGTGGAAGTAGTTTTCCCGCTCCATCAGAACACTTGCATCCCTGATGTCATGAACTTCACCGTTAAAGTATTCCTGCAAATCTTTTTCATCCGCAGCTTTGATCGGACCCCAGTTAGGATTATAATTGACGCCTCTTTCAGTTACAGCGTCTATGTCCGCCTGAGAAACGCCCACCTCTTTTGCGAATTCCGCATCCCAGAGGGCAATTCGCTGGTTATAAATGCGCTGACCATGCCTCTGAGGCGCTCCTACAATAAACAAGTCGAATTTATGGTTATCGCTCGCGTTATAGCTCAGCGCTCCAAAGTAAGACCAGGCGTTCGTCCAGGTTTGGTCGGCGATTCCATCTCCGGTTTTCTTAACTGCTGTGATGGTCGCTGCAAAACCGTTATCCAGTAAACCTGTGTTATACAGCGCTGTAGTCTTAAAAAAACTTCCGTTTCCCACCTCCTGTTTGAGGCTCATTCCTCTCTCATGACTCGCAGCATCCGTAAGTATGTTCATTGTTCCGCCGACGGATGAAATAGCCAGGTTCGAAGCGCCTAATCCTCTCTGAACCTGAATTGAGGAGGTAGCATCTCCCAAACCGTCCCAGTTGGACCAGTACACCCAGCCGTTCTCCATGTCGTTGACCGGAACTCCATTGATCATTACTGCTACATTTCTCTGGTCAAATCCTCTGATATTTATACGGGAGTCACCCGCGCCTCCGCCTTGTTCCGTTGCATACACACCGGGAGTCGTGTTCAATATCATCGGTACATCCCTGGAACCGAGGCGAAATTGCATGTCGGCTTTATCCACGTTTGTGAACGCAACCGGGGTTTCGCGTGGCCTTGCGCGTGCGGCAACAACCAAAAGCCCGGATAGTTCGACGCTTTCAGAAGTCATACCGACATCCACTGTATTTGTCATTCCCGGAGAAATACTCAGTTCCGCGGTGGCTTTAGTATAGCCTATGGCGGTAACAACAAGCGTGTAGTCGCCCAAAGGAACGTTAGATATAGTATAAACGCCCATTGTATTTGCTGCAGCTCCCATGCTTGTGCCCTGAAGTACCACGTTAGCTCCGACGATAGCATCTCCTGTGCTTTCATCGGTGATCGTACCCGTTACAGAACCCTGCTGCGCAAACAACATCGCGGGCAGCAAGAGAACTGTTAGGAAGATAAAAATAATCTTTCCCGACATGTCAACCTCCTTTTTGGATTTGTAGTTCATGCAGTAATCACAACTGCTTTTGCTTGAAGAGCATCATATATATAATATATTTTAGCACGCCTGTCAACCACATTTTTAATTCCACTGAATTTTCTCGCCGTGAATAGGCAGGTCTTACTATGCGCACCCAAAGTTATTGTCACCTCCGGTATGATGTATTATAACATTTCAACTTCATCTTTTGCAAGCATTTCCTCAAGTGAGTAAAAAAATATTCAACTTCTCAAATTATCGATTCCCGGTTCTCACTTTTAATAGAATAATTTTTGTCTCCGCAATCATTCATCTTCAATATCAGAATAGCTGCTAATTACGATAAAACTCCCGCACAGATATTGATCCGGTGGGTTATCGAGCCCGGTTTTATAGTCAGTCCCGAATATATTAAAAAAGAACGGATAATAGAAAACTCTGGAATATTAGATTCCTCCATCTCCGATGAGGAGATGGAAACCCTGAACGGATTGAATGAGAATTAAATTACCGGTTGGGATCCGACCGTTGCAGCGTAAAAAGTGCGCGAACCTATACTGCGTATCAGTTCAGAATAAAATCGAACCCGGTCAGATTAGATTCCGCCTGAACCTGCACTCCCGTGTAAGTAATATCGGCTCCGGTAAAACCGTCCGCGGAAGCTCCGATAGAATAACTGCCTTCGAGTAAAATCAACTTATATGCGCCCGTGTCGTCCGTGACGGTGGAAACATCGTCGTTTGATCCCGTCGCAGTCACGACGGCGTTGACTATACCTGTGCCTGAGATATCTTTCACCGATCCGGCGACCGTGCCTGAGAGTACTTTCTTGAAAACCTTGAATACAGGTTGAAGCTTGTAATTACCGGGAGTCCACGTTATAGATTTCGATGCGTCGAAATCGATCATGACTTCGATTATCTCATCATCCTCCACAGTGAAATTAAGATTTAATTTTATGCCTGTTTCCGCACCGCTCGGAATTTTCAAAGGATACGATTCTCCGTCGATGACCACCGTATTTAATTCAGCGACAACGAGTCGCAGCTGAGTGTAGTCACCCGATTCAAGCGGCTCGTCCACTAAAGGCGCCGTCACTCCGTTAATGAGTTCTAAAAAATCGAGAGTAACTTCGGGCTGAGAAAGCGTATCCCACTCTCCCCCCGCTCTGTGAACGCTTACCTCTTTGATAGTAATAAAAATGCTTTCGACGCTGACCGGCGGCGGGCTGTCGAAGACCTCTATTCTAAAAGTCCCGCTGCCTGAAGAGATGTCATCCTCACACCCGAGAAATAAAAAAGTGAATAATAAAACCATGCTTAAACTTTTTAACATAAATTCTCCTGATTTCAATTTATATCCGTTTTAACGTCTGACGCCGGTAAAGGTTTCGTATAATTTATCGAATTGTCTCTCATTTGAGCAGCATCATCTTCCGCGTTAATTAAAATGCTGATATCACCTCCTGCCAACGCCGAACCCGTAAACAGGCTGAGATTAATAATCCCATAATTTAAACGGCTGTAAATGGTATATCTCAAAAATCTTTTCTTTCTGATCCTGATTTCTGCTCTTTGTCATTCGTTCAATTCTCTGTATCGCTAACTTATAAAGCAGTTTACACTGAGACTACTTCAAAGATACATTGCCACAGAGTCATATTTACCTAAATTATCACAATTACTACATTATAATGTGATTCACGTCACTTATTGCAACGTGTAAATGCCGAAAGGGAAGTTCAGTTACTCGAGCCTCAGGCTTGAAATCATCTGCGCGCAGTTGTCGAATGTGAACACGTCAGCTCCGCCGAGTTTGCCTGTCCATTTCGGGAGCATAAGATCCTCGCATTCTTTAGCGACGGCATCAAGATAGCTGTCGAACAGAAAGTACGGATTGGCAAAGCCCACTTCTTTTCCGATATTCGAGAATGAAACCGCACCTATCGCTATCGCCGCATTCTCTTCTAAATCCGACATATATTCGCCGTGCAGCTCGACGTCCTCCCTCGTCCCCGGGCGGTTCAGATGCCCGCCGATAAATATGTCAAAATCAAAAGACATGACCTCGTCAAACGCCTTTACGAATCCAAACGTATTGTCTGCATGCGCAAGACTCTTGAAGGGTATCCATCCGGGGTCGATAACGTCTACAAGCATCAATACCTTCTGTTCCGGCGCATAAATAAATATATTGCCCGGCTCGTGATTCAGCCCCCGGTATGAGAGCTCGAGGACTTGTCCGCCCACTTCAAGCACGTAATCGGTTGAAAAGGTAACTGTCGGCAGAGGCACCGGCGTTCCACCGGAATAATAGCCGAACGGATACTTCCTTTCGGCCTTTTCTCTCTCGGATAATATCCTGAAGGTCTCCTCATGAGCGATATAGATCGCATCCGGCGGGAACATTTTAGCGGCGCTGATGTGGTCGGCATGCGGATGACTGTAAATTACATGCGTGACCTTTTCATCCGTTACTTCCGCTATTCCTTTCAGATAATTCTCTCCAATACCCGGGGGAGCGTCCACGGCGATTACTCCGGAGCCGGTTGTCAGAAATATGCTCTGGTAAACCCCGTTTGTGATCCAGAAAAGACCGCTGCCCAATTCCTGAACGAGAGTTACACGTTCCCGTTCTCCTTAGCTCTTTTGATCGATTGAGATAAAGAGAGGCGCCCCTCGAAAACCGGCATTTCCGAGGGGCTTGTAGGTTATATCAAATGTGATATTACAGAATTTATCAATTTGAATCAGTTCCGGAATCTATCTCCGTGATCTGATCAAAACCGGTCTCAAATATGATCTCTCTGGCGCTTCCATCTTCATCTATTACACTGATGCCGGGTATGATCAATCTGTAATCCTGCACCTCTTTGTTGAGCTCCGGGTACGTAAGCACGTAGGTTATTTTAGCGCCGTTGTAGATCTCTTCCATTCTGTCGGGAAGTTTATTCCGGCTGCTTTTCTTCCTGATATTTTTTACCCAGACCACCCTGCTGCTGAAGCCCCAATGCGGGTCATAGTGAATAGGTCTTATCCAATGCGATCGACCCCTTCGGTGCCCCCTGCTCTTAGGATAGAATGGATAGTAATGCCATCCATGTCTAAGGGCGAAGTACATTCTGATATCCGGGTCTACAACCGTATAATAAGATTCCTGACTTGTTCCACCGCTGAATGACATCGGTAATGGTCTGAATTGAAAGCCGAATGAGTCAACCAGCCGCGCCTTGGAAGGGTTAACCGTTATTTTACCGGCGCGGTTATTCTTAACCGTCACCCAGAATGTCGGATGAAGAGATTCTCCATCCCGTGAGGCTATTATCGCCCCTTTGACGGAAAGTTCCACGTTTTCAATTGTTTGAGTAATCGATCCGCTGTCGAGGTTCACGTCCGCTTTAGCGATCTGTTTTCCGGGTCTTAAATAAATCTCCTCGCTCTGCCCCGCGCATCCGCTGTTGATGATAACGGAATATAATATCAACGGCATAAAAGCCAGTTTTAGTCCGATCAATTTCATCTCGACACCTCCTTCGTTTTCTGCATTTACCTTTTTCTCTTCTGCCGGAATTATCACCCAACAGCCTTATCCGTGCTGCCGTTAAAGTATCCCGTATCTGATAGTTAGATGTATTAAACAGAAAAATGTTTAATTGAACGAAATAAATCTTCTTGTACGTTTTTTTCGCAGTGCTTAATTTAAGCACTAACTTAATGCTACTAACAATCAGGGAGAAAAATTATGCCAGACAACGAATGGATGGATAAACTTATCGCAAGTATAGATGCGATGGATGAGAACAAATTCAGCGAGTTTATCGCGGAAGACGGCGAGTTCCGTTATGGAAGCCAACCAGCAGTAACGGGGCGTGAGGCAGTGAGGGAATACGTAAAAACGTTTTTCAGCGGGTTCAAAGGGATCAGCCATAATGTGCACGAATCGAGAGTCCTCGACGATGGACAAACGGTTTATATGATAGGTGAAGTAAGTTATACACGTCTGGATGATTCGATAGTTACAATTCCGTTTCTGAATAAGTTAAAGATGGATGGCGATCTTGTAAAAGAGTATCATGTTTACGCCGACCCTACTCCGGTGTTTGCTCCGGCAGAATAGACCCGGACTTATCATTATATCGAACTTCGACCGAAATCTAGGGCTCCCGGATGGGAGCCCTTTTGATTGTACACAATATTGCCGTCTCTTGCGAAAAACAGGAGAAAGTTCAGATCACTCTGTCGTTCCCTCCGTCAATAGGAATTTGAGCTCCTGTGGTTTTGGAAAAAGCGGTGCCGGCGATAGCGCATATCATCTCTGCCACGTCCCGGGATAAAACTTCGGTCGAAAGCACGTTATCGGTCTTATATTCTTCGACGCTCATGCCGTAATATTCAGCGCGTTCTTCAAGCACTTCCTTTGTCCAGATTGCTGTATCGTACACCGCATTAGGATGAACAACGTTCACCCTTATCCCCGCAGCTCCGAGCTCTAAAGCCGCTACCCGCGCGAGTTGAGTCGACCCTGCCTTGGCAGCTGAGTAGGCGGCGGCGCCCGGTCCCGGTGCGGGAACGTTTTTTGAAGCAACGATGATAACGGACGGTAGATACCCGTTTTCTAAGTAAGGTATGCATGACTTGAGCAGAAGCTGATGACTCGTCAAATTCAGGTTTAAGCTCTTTTGCCACGTGTCGCTGTTAATCTCGGATATGTTTTCACTTTTCGGAAATGTTCCTGCGTTGCTTATCAGGATGTCCAAACCGCCGAAATTTCTGACCACCCGGTCAATCGACTCTTTCACCGCAGATTCATCTGTCACGTCGGCGCTGATTCCCATAATCCCATCTTCAGAAAAGATACCTTCGATATCGGGATTTATATCAAGTGCGGCAACGACTGCGCCTCTCTTGTGCAGCGCTTCAACGGTCGCTTTGCCGATCCCGCCGGCGCCGCCGGTCACCAACGCTATCATGCCCTGAAATTCACCTAATTTACCTGAGTGTGCAAGCTTCGCCTGCTCGAGTTCCCAATATTCTATGTCAAAAAGGTCTTTCTCAGGTAGGGCTTTCCAGCCGCCGAGAGCTTCGGCTACCTGTATAGACGAAATAGTGTGCTCAACAATATCGGATATGATCCCGGCTTCTTTGAGGCTCCTCCCGAATGCGATCGTACCCACCCCTTTCCATACCGCCCAACGTGGTGCGGAGTCGAGCGGGATCAATTCTCCGGGATTATTTCGATCAAAATATTTCTCGTAGTTCTTGGAATATTCGGCGATATCCCGTTCCGGATCACTGTCTATCATCACCGGCGTTTGTTTCGTGCGGATAATGTGGTCGGGTGTCAGAGGTCCCCTTGCAGCGATGGAATCAACATTGTCAAGTCCGGCGAAACCTGCTGACCCAGGATCGTTGTTGAGCAGAGCTAAAACCGGTGCGCCCCTGACGTCGTTAACTCGCTTTCGAATTTCTGACAGAGCTTTCAAGTTTTCCAAAGGGCTTTCGGCGAGCGACAGAGAGCCCGCGCCCTCTTTTTCGATATGCTCTTCCGCCTGAGTGACAATATCAATCATCTTCCGGTAACTTCGCCCGGCATCATCGTCGAAGCTGAAAACTCCGTGGCTCATCAGTATCATCCCTGCGCATTTCTCCCAATCAAAATCCGAGGTCATTTCCCGAATCTTTTTCGCAAGGATAAATCCGGGCATTACGTAAGGCACAACAAGCACCTGATCGCCGTATAAATTGCGGATCGTTTCCTCTCCATTCGGAGTATTGGTCAGTGTCACTACGGCGTCGGCGTGCGTGTGATCAACATATTTGAACGGTATTATCGCATGAAGAATCGCCTCTACCGAGGGAGTCGGAGCTGCCGGGTCTGTCATTGCAGCCCTTTGATTTTCTACCATATCACTATCGCTGAGACTTTGAATCTCCGCCATCTTCTTCAAAACGTCCAACCGCACGGGAGCAAACCCCTCCGCCTCTATCGTAGCCAGGTCCCATCCGCTCCCTTTTATATATATCAATTCCTCCTCTTCACCGAATATGTTGCTCTTTCTGATTTTAACCGACGTGTTGCCGCCGCCGTGTAAAACCAACTTCGGCTCGGAGCCGAGAAGCCGGGAACTGTATACCCGCATAGCAAGTGGATCGTTCGAATATTTTCCTCCCTCTCCGTCATCCCAAAGGCTGTTCATATAGTCTCTCCCGCTTGCACGCACTGATATTTGTTAATACTCAACGAATATGCATAATTTTAGTTATTACCGGGATTATAAACAAGAAGCGAGCTCGGAAGCAGATGAATAAGCAAACCGTTCCGTTAGCTAAATATGTCATTATTCTATCATTTGATAACAGGATTCCGCGAGATAGGTTTTAACGGATATCAATGCTATTGCTCCCCGGAGTAAACCTCACGTTCCTGACTCCCCAGTCAGAAATTTCCTTATTTAAGAGATTTTTTTCATTTTCAAATCTTATTATATTTTTGCTGTTCACGAGATAACGTGGGATGGCTATCCGCTGAGTATTGCTCCAGCTGTTTGGTTCCGTTTGATTTAAACTCTTAACATATATTCCGTTTACGTACATTGAGACTTCTAACGAGTCGTTTATGTCGTAAGCTTCCAAACTGATAGTCCCTCCGGTTGTGTAAGGGGGTTTATTCACCGAAAACGAATAAAGCAGCTCAGTTTTGTTATTTAAGGCTGCCCCCGGCAACTGTCCCTTGACAGCTGAAGAAGGGAGCTCGGAGATCTCGTTCCCAATCGATTTATCGACCCACACGGGACTGGTCCAAGCGTATCTATCGTTTGCGTTTCCCCTCGATACCACACGGAGGTAGTAAAACGAATCACGCACGAATTGCGAGTCGATCATGCTGAACTCAACTTGAGATTCGCCGGTAATTACGGGGACTGACTCAAAAGTATAATTCTTACCATCGAACTTTACAATCTCTACCTGCTTGATAGGAGTATGTGAATAAACGGCTCCCTCTATCAGAGGCAACTCCTCCGAAACTATTTCCGAACCCATCATATTCCCGTTTACGCTGAACTCCAAAATAGTTCTGTCGTCGGTAGTGGCGAAAACCCTGCGGGATATGAGAGCGTCGAATAGGGATTGACGAGTCAGTTTTTCCGCATATATCCCGACGTATCCGGTTCCACGGGATGTCGAGTCAAGCGCAGTTGCTCCTCCCATCCATCCGTTTCCGGGATATCCGAAATGACCGTCGCTTGAGGCTAATATACCCATCCTATGCCCCATCGCGAGAGCGTCTCTGACATAGTGACCCGGTGCCTTGTCCTTTTTGTTCAGATGATCCAACGGGTTGTCCTGATATTCATTCGCGGCGTGCTGTGAATATATTTCCACCAACCTCTGGTATTCATCGTTTCTGTAGGTCCAATCTATTTTCCGCGAACCCCAGGCAACATGATGCGGAATCGTTAGAGCTCCGGTTCCCTCCAACGCTTTCCAGAGGTCCGGCGGTGTAGGATAGTCGGTAAATGGAATCGGTTTTCCGTTGTTATTCGGATAAATCACATGCCTGTGCCCGCCTTCTTCCTGAGTCCATTCCCAGCCGAGGAACGTGACGAACTCGCCCTCGACATTATATCTTTTAGCTGCACTCTTGATATCGTTCCAAACATCTTTCCTGAGGTAGAAAGTCTTGAATATGTGATCGTGATCCGTCAGAGAGATAAAATCGAGGTTTGCAGCGAACCTCGCATACCGGTAAAAATCTTCCAACGATCCGGTCCCGTCGCTTAAGTCGCTGTGATTGTGGAGATCTCCCCAGAACAAACGGTATTTCGGATTTTCCGACCGAACCAGAAATCGGTTGCTTTTCGCTCGAATCCGGTCTCCGGTCGAGGCGAATATCTGATGCACTCCCTCTTTCGGAGAGATATGAATTTCTTTTCTGCCTGAATCGCTGATATTGAAGAAGAACGAGTCCGGAACGCCGCAGTCCTGATCTTTATCGCATGACAGAGTAAGCTTTCCGCTGAATTCTCCGTCAACGTTGTTATACTCATCTAAAGCCACTATTATCAATTTCGCTTCTTCGCTCTCTTTGATGATAGAGGGTGCTGTGATAAGAAATTGTTTTGCCGGACGGGCTTTGATCCTTACGGTGGGTATCGGAGCCGTTTCGGAGTATTCTCTTTTATTATGCCTGTCGATGAGCAATGGGAAACGATAATCAGCTGCATGGACATGGCTTAGCGCCCTGCCGCTGTTGGATATTGAACTGTCTCCGTAAACTATCCGAATCGTATCGCCGATCTGGGGAGGGAATTCGGTGAAAATACATCTTACACGATAATCATATGAATCCCTGAATATCGTAGTTTTGATCTTAGTTGATCTATTATTCGAACGAACGGTAACATACCCGGGAAACTCGGAATTTGTAGACTGCGGCTGTGTCCAGCTTTTGGTTGATGCCATAAATCCCGCCGGGATCAACAAAATGATTTCACCCCTGTCGGAAAAAGACTTTCCCGGTACATAGCTGAACGTCCAGCTCCCTTCGCTCCTTGACAGCGCTTCAGATGGGGTGACCCATGCGGTGTCGGCTGTGTCTATGCCTGTGATGTTAAGTTCCAGCCATACATCTTTTTTATTCAGGCTCCGGTTGATTCGAACTATTGTCAGGGTTAACAAAACCGTAACAATTAATGTTGAAGAAACTATGATCGCAAATTTTGTGCGGCGTTTTATTTTCATTAATTAATTCTAAATTACGACATAAGAGTGATAATGAGTTGAAATTATCTACAATCTGTCATTTAACGAAATGCTTATCGCAGGCACCGCCAACGGCGGTGACTACGCCACACCGAATTCTGTCATTCTGAGAAATCCCGAAGCTTCGGGATGACGAAGAATCCCGCTATCCGGTTCAAGCGTCGGGGCAAGCCCAAACGCCGCGAAAACTTTGTTTGAGGAACATCATCTTACGAGTAGTCACTATTTTCGAATCAGCAAGTTTTTGTTGAATATGAATAATATTTCACCTTATCTTGTCCTCTCCAAGTTAGCGAAATATCGATTACTTAAAAAAATTATAAATAAAGGATAAACACATTTTACATTTACGGGCAATAATAACCGAAAGATTAGCGAAACTGTATGACATAATAGTTGCTGCTGCAAACATCAACCGGTTCAAACAGACCGTAATTATTTTTGCGTTGTTCGGATTCTTAATTCACATATTCCTAATTTTCCTCACGAATAACCTCGATAAAGTTCCGATTATTTTATCTGCATTGAATCCTCATTACATCTCGGCAATTCATACTCCGTTTAGTTTTATACTTTTTTTTGAAGTCGTTTTACTGATTACGGCAATTCCTAAATCTCTCACGGTATCAATTGGGAAACAGTATGAAATAATATCACTTATCACTATTCGTAGGGTGTTTAAGGATATAGGCATAGCTGAAAATTTGACCGATCTAACCCACTATGTACAATTGTTTAAACCGATTCTTGTTGACATGATTGGCGGAATGCTGATGTTTCTTCTTGTAGCCATATTTTACCGGTTAAGAATTAAGAGGAAATTTTTGAAGAAACCCGATAATTTATCTCAATTCATCAATGATAAAAAAACTCTTGCAGTATCTTTAATAGTTATCCTCATAGCATTGGTGTTAAGCAACCTTATTAATTTTTCGTCAGATATTTTGCATTCAGTAAAAGAAGGAATCCCATTTGAATTTTTAGGGGATAATGAATTTTATTCTGACTTTTTTATCGCCATGATATTCATTGATGTGCTTTTACTGATCCTGTCCCTGGCAATTACAAGCCACTACGAACTCGTGTTCAGAAACGCCGGTTTTGTTATATCTACTATAATTATTAGGCTTTCACTTGTATCGTCAGATTTGAATAACGTTTTGTTAGCGCTGTTATCAATGGTTTTCGGTATTTGTATAATGCTTATTTATAATTTTATTACTCAAGAAAGTGAAGCAAACGAAGTTTACAAAAGTTAATTCTATAAAAACCTGATAATAAGAGCAGCTTCGTTCAAATAAGTTTTTGAGAAAAAGCTACAGATAATTCCTTCCACAGCCCGGTACTCCCTTTCACCGCACTAACCCTCATTAAACCCATCGTATTGATCGATGTATCGGACTGCGCACTCTCCAGTGATGCCGATTGTCGATGTGGCGCAGTCATCCCGAAACTTCGGGGTGCCTGCGTTATTCGGTTTTCGTCAGTCGTAGTCATCCCGAAACTTCGGGATGACTACGCCACACCCGCTATTGTTATTTACAGGTGCGAGTCAGGGCTTGCCCTGACCGGATTTTTTATCGCAAAAACA
>JADFGO010000047.1 GCA_022567655.1 Candidatus Neomarinimicrobiota bacterium | reverse complement strand
GCACAACCAGGCTACCAGAAGACCGGGGTATACGCCGATGATGTTTCCCAATATAGCCATCATCAGCCCCACGGGCGCCATGCTTCTCGAGTAAACTTCCGCCACCACCGGGGCGGAAGCTGTCCCTCCCACGTTCGCCTGACTTCCGATCGCAAAAAAGAACATCGGCGCTTTGATAATCTTTGCAGTAGTCAATAGCACCGCCGCATGTATCATCAGCCATACTATTCCTATCATCACAAGAACCGGAGCGTCCATAATCAGTTTTAGATCGGCTCTTCCTCCCACCGATGCCAGCAAAAGATATAGACCGGCATATCCGAGCTTTGACGCGCCGGCGTCTTCGAGACGTGAGATTTTCGTAAACGATAACCCGACGCCGAATATCGATACGAATATAACCGTCCATGTAAATGAACTTATGATTCCGCCGATATTCGGGAGCGATTCACCCAACTTCAAAAACAGATAAGTTGCACCGAAGGCGAGTCCGAGCATCGATGTTATGTCTATTACAGTGATCGGTCTGCTTCTCGCGGCAGCTGTCTTCTCAAGCCGGTCACGAACGCTGTCAAGTACACTCCTGTCCGCTCCCGTCCATTTATCGAATTTAGGTTGAATTGAAGCGAGCGCTATAACTATACCCATCCATCCATAGCCGACTACGGTATCCACCACGATGACAGGTCCGTACATCGAGGCGGGCGTGCCGATCCCTTCCGCAATCGCCATCATATTTGCGGTTCCTCCGATCCAGCTGCCGGACAGCATTCCCAATCCCTTCCAGATACCCTCGGGCGCCCATTTTAAGAATATGGCAAGACTTATGGGCGCGCCTATTACAATGCCCACGGTACCGGCTAACATCATGGTCAGCGCGGTTTTGCCGAGTCTCATTATGGCAGGCAGGTTGGCTGACAAAAGCATCAGCACAAGACTGAACGGAAGCAAGTATCGAGTGATCCAGGCATAGGTTGGAGACGTATCCGGGAGTATCCCGACCGAAGTGGAGATCATCGGAACAAAGTAACACCAGATGAGCGGCGGAACATAGTGGAAGAATTTTTTGAATTTTTCTACTTCCCCGAGTCGGAACACGAGAGCAACAACTCCTGAAAGATAGATAAATATCGTCGTCGGATCAGTTATCAGCGGCATATTATCCGGCATCTAATAAGTTTTAGGATGATTTAAAAGTTCGAATTGTGAATATTGAATTGTCGGCACATCGCCGTATATGGCATTCATACGTTGACTTTCTCGCTTCCTTCGTCGCCTTTTGAAATATAGACGCCGAATTGACCGAAAAGATGAGCGCAAACGATAAAAGCCCAGAAAGAGAGAAAGGGTATGCCTATTCCAATCAGCAGTGATCCGAGGAAAAACCCGAATCCTATAACAGCCAGGGAGAGCAGAACCATGGGAATGTAATATCCGGTATTACCCATGATGATATTAAGCATATCATTGAAATGATATGCCGCCATGAAATTACCCGTTTTCGCATAATTGATCGTCACGATAGGCAGCCAGAACAGGATTATCATAAACAGCACAAGCACTAAGGCATCACTCTCGCCGAACGATTCCTCAAATAGCGAGGAGATCAAAATAACCGGCAGGCAGTAAGTAAAATAGATAATGCAAAGCAGCAAACCCTTCTGTAGTTTAGTGCCAAGTCCACTCCAATCGGGAAGAATCTGTTCTTCGTCCCTGATAACATTCTCAACAACCATGAGGAAGTAACCGAGCACAAATGGTATCCCTATAAAAAGTAGCTTCAAGAAACCGAGTATAAATGGTATCCCTACAAAAAGGAACAATACAAAAAGTAGCATCGCCAAATTCCATAATCCCCCTATAAGGATTTTCGTGAACCAATTGGCATCTTCGAACATGAAACTGAATGATCTTGAAAAATCCAATTTTAATCTAACTCACTCATTTTAGTGAACTCTCTTAAATCGGAATACGTATAAAACTCCTCATATGTTGTAATACTCAGGATATTAATTTCAGTTAAGATAGAATCAGCATCCGCTACGGGCAAGTGTTTATTTGCCTATCCCAAATCGCTCTCTCGCCCTTTCAGAGAACTACCTTTCGGTTTTGGTCATTTGATTCCAAATATTTGACGGCTGAAGTTTATGCTCTTTCCCTCATAGCTTGTTCATCTAAGTTTATGTGGCAGTCAGGGCTTGCCCTGACGCCATTCGAAAGTATTCTATGCGGTCAGGGCAAGCCCTGACTCGCACTTATTCTTTACATTCCACGTCATCGCAAGAAGTCCGCCACCCGGCGGGCAGGCGATCTCATAAATTCGAAGCGGAGATAGTTTTGTTGTCTCGACAAATGTAGGGGACGCAGATCTGCGTCCCCTACGGATGCGGTCATAATTAATTAACGACTTGATTAAATATCGATTTTTATCTACTTTCCGGACCAGAATGATAATCTTATTTGACCGCTTCGTAAGGAACTTTCTACTCTCATTTATTCTGTTTTTTGGAATATCCACGCTTTGTCCTGAACAGGTAAGCGCCCGGCAGGGAACCTGTCCGGACAGGTTCTTGAAAAACGCCATGTATTTACTCAAACAGAAGAAAAAAGCGGATGCTCTTGCCACTTTTAATCAGATAGTTCGAAATTTCCCCAAATGTCCTCAGGCGGAAGAAGCCCAGTGGCAGCTGATAAAGTATTACTCGACTGTCGCACGAAGTACGACCACAGCCGAGTATTTTCAATTGGCTGAAGAGCATATCTCCTTTTACCTGCATTATTGGCCTGAAGGCTCTTACAGAAAATTAGTTTTAAGGGAACGCGAGTTTAACAGGAAAACCGAGGAGCCGTTCCATTTGCGGAAAGGGACATTTATTGCCATTCTCTCTGCCGCGATCGTAATGACTATAGCATTGACGATCGGCTCAAGATGAGCTTTTCTTCATCTCAATCTACCAAAGGACCTATCTCGTATTCGAAGGAGATCATAAGTTTCCAGAATTCTAAATTTTCGATTCGACTGTTTTCAAATGACGGCTTGACAAATAATTTATCACCGACAAGTTTTTTGTAAGAGATTGAAATATCGGATTTCTCAAAACCTGAAAAATCCGATGAATAAGAAAACCGGACATCGACGTTTTTAATCTTACGGGAGTGACCGATCCAGAAAAGATTTCTTCTTTAAAGTAATCAAAGTACACGATTTCATAGCCGATAAATTGATAGATCAAGCGTGAGCTTTGAGTGTTGATTAATTGAGCAGATCGTCTGAAATGTTCCAGCTCGAGCAGCGCTCCGTTCCATTTAGGAGACTTGGCATAAATCCTTTCTCCCGAATATTCGATGCCGTTCGTTCTCTCCCATACCCTCGAAGCGGATAGAAGATCCCCCTGAAACGAGAGATCGAACACTCTGTCATATGGACTTCCCGGCATATTGGAACTGCTCATGAATATCCCGAGCGCAAGAGTTTTTATAAAAAGACTTAATTCCATAAGTTCTTCCTTTATTGAATTCTCAGTGTTATTTCAAAAAGCGCAGTTTCAACAGCTATGATAATTTAAGGCATCGCTACCACATTTTCCTGTTTATATCCCGTTGCGCAAACTAAATTTGTCGTTCTAAGGATGAATTAGTGGACACGATATTGATTAAAGACCCCCTTGCCACGGTAACTATGAGCGACGGGGATACAGATAGCAAGGACAAGTGGGTATTCATTGAAGAGGGTAAGATCGAATCAACCGGCAGCGGACCTTATCCGGAGGCTGATAAAGTCATTGATGCGAAAGGGATGATCCTGCTCCCCGGGCTTATCAACACCCACCATCACATGTTCCAGACGCTGACCCGAAATATTCCGGGCGCTCAGGATGCGCCGCTGTTCAAATGGCTTGAAACTCTGTATATGATATGGGGTGAACTCAGCGAAGAGGCGATATACGTCAGCGCTCAGGTAGCTATCGCGGAGCTTTTACTATCAGGGTGTACAACGACTTCCGATCATCTTTATCTCTTCCCCTCGAAGGCTGCGTCTAAGCTGATAGACTCCGAAATCGAGGCTGCAAAAGAACTCGGCATCAGGTTTCATCCGACCCGCGGCTCGATGTCCCTCGGCAAGAGTTCGGGAGGGTTGCCTCCGGACGATGTTATTCAGGAGGAAGAAGAAATAATCAACGACTCGATAAGGCTTATAGAAAAATATCATGACCCTGAACCACACTCGATGCTGCGGATCGCGCTCGCCCCATGTTCTCCCTTTTCGGTAACGGAAAACCTGATGAAAAAAACACGGGAGATCGCCGACACTCACAAAGTCAGACTGCATACACATCTTGCCGAATCAATCGAAGAAGAAAATTTTTGCATGGAAACCTTCGGTCTTCGTCCGGTTGAATATACCGAATCTATAGGATGGCTCGGAGATGACGTCTGGTTTGCACACGCAGTTCACTTGAATGAGAATGAAATCGAAAAACTTTCCGATACGAAAACAGGAGTGTCTCACTGCCCCACGTCGAACATGAGGCTCGGTTCGGGTATTGCGCCGGTCTCAAAAATGCTCGACGCGGGAGTGAAGGTTTCCCTCGCTGTTGACGGCTCTGCCTCGAACGACAGTTCAAATTTGTTGAACGAACTCAGGCAATCGTTACTCCTGCACCGTCTTGGGGATGACAGATGGATAACCGCTAAGGAGATACTGCATATGGCGACAAGAGGAGGAGCGGCGATTCTCGGGCGGGACGATATCGGTATCATAAAACCGGGCGCCTCGGCAGACCTGATTCTGATAGATTTAAGAGACATAGGATATGCGGGCGCAAAATCAGACCCGCTCGCCTCGCTGCTTTTTTGCACCGGTTCACAAAGAGTGGCGTGGTCTATCATCAACGGTAAGGTCATAGTCGAAGATGGTAAACTCTTGGGCGTCGATCTCATCGGATTAGCGGCCAGAGCCGACGAAATATCGGAAGAGATGATCGGTCGTTCGTCCGGAGGAAGCGCGGTCGTTTCTTAGCATGACTTTAAGCAAACTCACAGAATATCACAGACCTAAAAGGTTATCTGAAGCAGTCGATCTTCTGAGGGAAAATGAAGGGTATTTTCCCATAGGAGGGGGAACCTGGCTCATCCCATACGGCGGCAAAGATGTTAAGGGAATAATAGACCTCTCTGAAGCGGGATTTAAGGATATCAGGCTCGAGGAAGACCTTTTACACATCGGGGGTTCGGTAACCCTGAGAGAACTTCTCAACTCTCCTGAAATATCAGAACAATCTTACGAATATCTTATCCGGGGGATCAGAGCTGAGGGTAGTTCTCAACTGATACAGGCTGCTTCAACTATCGGCGGAAGAACGGCGTTAGCCAAGGGAGATTCGGCATTTCTTGCCACATTGGCAGCAGCCGATGCCTCTGTAGTAATTTTCGGAAATATGGAGAACGAACTAAAACTCTGGGATTTCATCTCCGGTACCGAGTGGCGCGAAGAAAGATGTATAATATCGGCTGTTGAGATTAAAAACCGGGATCAATCTCAACCTTTAACTTTTGAAACTATAAGGTTTATACCGTCGGCGCCGCCGGTCATCTCGCTTGCGGTCGGCTTGGAATTCGCCAATAACTTAGTGGAGTCGCCGATAATTGTATTCTCGTCCATCAGCGAGAATTTGGTGAGGGTAACTGAAGCGGAATCGGCGCTGACAGGCAATAAACTCGATGAAAAACTGATAACGGAAGTCAGTGAAATAGTAAGAGACAGAATCCACCCGGATCCCGATCCGAGAGGGACTCCCGAATATAAAAAGGAAATGGCTTCGGTATTGATTAAGCGAGCGCTGCGAAATATCATCCGCGAGAACGGATAAATAAATGGAAATATCGCTTACCGTTAACGGAAAGAAACTAAAATCAGGGCTGAGTCCGAACTCAACGCTGCTGAATTTTCTCAGGGAACACGGCTATAAGAGCGTCAAACGGGGATGCGAGACCGGTGAGTGCGGTTCATGCGCCGTCATTGTCGACGGCGTTCCGAGAGCCTCCTGTATCACACTCGCTCTTCAGGCACACGAGAGGGAACTGACTACTGTTGAGGCATTATCGAGCAGACCCGAATTATCAGAGCTGCAAAAACGCTTCATTGAAGTGGGAGCCATACAGTGCGGATACTGCACACCTGCATTGTTACTGTTGGCGGATAACTTTTTAAAAAACAGTACCGAACCGACCGAAGAAGAGATTCGAGATGCCATCTCCGGAGTATTATGCCGGTGCACAGGATATGCAAAACCCTTGGAAGCGATCAGGAAGGTGAGCGGTAAAGCTTGAACAACTCTTCTAAATACAAGATTGTAGGCAAGATAACACCCCGTGTGGATGCCGAGAAGCTGTCGCGCGGCGACGCGGCGTTCAGCGACGATATTGATTTCCGCGAAATACTTCACGCAAGGGTGCTCAGGAGCCCGCACCCTCACGCCCGCATCGTCTCGATAGACAAGTCCCGGGCGACGGCTCTTGAGGGCGTACACGCTGTCCTTACACATGAAGACGTTCCACGGATCCCTCACACTACGGCGGGACAGGGGTGGCCCGAACCTTCCCCTTATGACGCCTATGTGCTCGACAATAAGGTCAGATTCGTCGGGGACAGGGTTGCGGCTGTTGCAGCTGAGACTCCCGAGATCGCAGAAAAAGCATGTTCGTTGATAGACGTGAAATATGAAATTCTTGAGAGCATATTTGACCCGGCGGATTCGGCAAAAGAAGGCAGCGTTCTCATTCACGACGAAGAGGAATCCAGCGGAATATACGATAAGTCCACCAACACCGCCTCACATTTAGAAGCTTCCGTCGGCGACGTTGAGAAAGCTTTTAAGGACGCATATAAAATCATCGAAGCGGATTACGAGGTAGGGTTTGTCCAGCAGTCATCCATAGAGCCTCACGTCTGTATCACATGGATAGACGAAGACGGCAGGCTCGTTATCAGGTCGAGTACTCAGGTTCCGTTTCACGTACGCCGTATCGTCGCGAAAGTTCTGGACATGCCCGTGAGAAAAATCCGGGTAATGAAACCGCGGGTAGGAGGCGGATTCGGCGGAAAGCAGGAGATACTGAACGAGGAATTAAGCGGCGCCCTCACTCTCGCCACAGGAAAACCGGTTCGTTTCTGGATGACAAGAGACGAAGAACTTCATGCCGCAAGAACGAGGCATCCGCAGCGGCTGTCCTTCAAATCTTCTGTCTCAAAAGAAGGGCTGATAACGGGCATGTCGGTGAATGTGCTGGAAAATACGGGGGCATACGGCACGCATGCGCTGACCGTAATGACCGTGACCGGAAGTAAGATTTTTTCCATGTATAATATACCCAATATCCGATTTACCGGAAACGCAGTATATACGAATTTACCCGTAGCGGGAGCATTCCGGGGATACGGCACGCCGCAGGGAGTATTCGCCCTCGAATCGCACATAGACGAGATCGCCGAAGCGCTCGGTATCGATCCCGTAGAATTTCGGCTCAAGAACATCTTTCATAAGGGTGACAGCATCCCCATCACAAGCGCGCTGGCAGAGGGCAGAGGCTCTGAAGCGCAGATAATCCGTTCCAGCGGAATAGAGGAGGCGATCAAAAAGGGGGCTGATGAGATCGGATGGGGCAAACCTCTAAAACCAAGCAAGGAAGGTTACTCCAGGGGTTTAGGCGTTGCGATAAACACTCAAGGTTCAGGAATACCCAATGTGGACATGGCTGCCTGCTCTATCAAGATGAACGAAGACGGCTCTTTCAATCTCCTTTGCGGAGCTACTGATATCGGTACAGGCTCAGACACCGCTCTCGCTCAAATCGCAGCCGAAACGCTCACGGTTCCGGTCGAGAATATCCTTGTTTACACATCCGACACGGATATGACGCCGTTCGACACGGGAGCGTATGCGTCCAGCACAACTTATATTTCAGGCGGCGCCGTGCTTATTGCCGCCCGGGAGGTTAAAAATCAGATATTGGGTGTAGCCGCGGAGATGTTGGACGCCGACCGGGCGACACTGATATGCGCGGACGGAATAATCAGTACGCCTGAAGGAAAAACGGTTACATTCGAGCAAATTTGTCTTTACTCGATGTATCAGCATAATCAATTCCAGATCATGGCAATTGGTAACAACGTCAGCCCGGAATCTCCCCCTCCCTATTCCGCGGTCTTCGCAGACGTTGAAGTGGATAACGAAACAGGGGAAATCCGCCTCCTGAAGATTGTCGCCGCAGTTGACTGCGGAGTAGCCGTCAACCCGCACATGGCCGAGGGACAGGTCGACGGAGCGGTTACCCAGGGAATCGGATACGCTCTGTCGGAATTCATGCCTTTTGACGATAACGGATCGGCTCTCTTCAGGTCGTTCAGGGATTATAACATATTAAGAGCATCCGACATGCCTGAAATGAAGGTGATGCTCGTAGAAACAGAAGAACCGACCGGACCATACGGGGCGAAGGCGGTAGCTGAGGTTCCTATCAGCGGACCGGCGCCGGCTATTGCCAATGCTGTTTATAATGCCGTTAGAGCGCGTATCAGGTCTCTTCCGATTACCCCGGAAAAAGTTTGGCGCAGCATTAAACTTCAAACTACTGAATAAGAATACTCTGATTTACGATATTACCACGTTGCGTGTCATCCGGGTATAATAAGAACAGATGGAGTCATACGATGCAAATTCACGTAGGGCAGAAAGCTGACCGAAGCATAACGCTTACTCCCGAACATGTAAAAACATTTGCGGAACTTACAGGAGATTTCAATCCGCTCCATTTTGATGAAGAGTTCGCCGGCAAAACGAAATTCGGGAAACTTGTTGTTCAGGGCGGACTAACGACAGGACTTCTGCATGCTCTTGTGGCGACGGACATGCCGGGTCCGGGCACCGTTTTTCTCAGCCAGAACTGGAAATTTATCGCCCCTGTTTATATCGGAGACACTATCACCGCAACTGCGGAGGTAATAAGCGTGCATGATTCCAAACCCGTTATACAGCTCGACGTTAAAGTCCAGAGGCATGACGGAGAATTAGTTTTGGAAGGAGAAGCCTGGTGTTATACTTTCGAAGTGGACTAAATTTAATTTGATTGAACAGCCGCCTCGTTCTCAATCAGGAAATCCCCCTTCTTTTGATCTCTTTTTGTCGTATTGTACCAGTAACCTGCCCAGATGAGAATAATACCTATCAGCTCCGCGATGTACAAAACTTCCGTATAACCTGCCCGGCTCGAAGCGCCGCCTATGCCGGGGAGGATTGCTCCTACGGCGATCAATACGTTTCCGATAAATCTGTCATGCGCTACTAGACTGCTGAGACTTTCGTCCTTTATATGTTTCCGGTAGCGGTTAGCTGAAATAATCGCGCCGCCGATGAGGAATATCACTGCGTACATATTAAGAAAAGGACTGAACGCGCGCACCCATTGCCACTCAAAAGCCTTACCGCTTGGCAAAAAGGGATCTACGCTTTCATATACGACAGGGCTCATTATAACGAATATCGAGGAGATCAGAAAAAACGAGACCAATGCAACGGTTAGCCGCATCGCAGCTTTACGTTTCAACAAAAACCAGACCGTTCCCTGTGCAAGAGGAGCTCCCCCTAAGAGTGCGCCGACTATATACCAGAATTTAAATATAAATAAATTCCAGCCGAGCAGAGTGATCCAGCTTTCCGCAAAGGTTCCCATCCCGTAAACCAGTACACCCCAACTCCACCAGAGAAGATGTATGCCGCCTCGCTGCCTGTAACGACTGTAAATTACGGCTGAAAACAGTAACGATATCAGCGTCGTGATGATGGGCAGATAGTGGACGAAAGTCACCTCCCTAAACGCAGCTCTCCTCTCTTTTTCAGAATGAAATTAATAACGGTTTGATAGACCCTGCTCTCGGATATCAGCTCACTTGGAAAGAAGCGACAGCCAATCGGATTTAGGGATACTGATAGGTTTGCTCGGTTTTTTGACTTTTTCTTTACACTCGCTGCAATTTCTGACATGCTTTTCAGCATGTTCAATAATCGGATCTATGAGATTTACCTTTCCAATTTGTATGAGCTGCCCGCGGATATAAGCCTTATTGGCAAGAATCATGATCTCGAGTGAATCTAAATGTTTTTCAGCCGCTGTTTCCTGCATCGAATCCCTCTGATGTTACCTTATCCTCACCCTTACATATTAATCCATGCTTAGCGCAAACGCAACAATAAGTGATTAAATGTTGCCCCTGATTTCTTGTCAGCACTTGCAATGCGCTTGCGGTAAATCAATTACGCGGTACTCTCATTGTCCTGATCTCCCCCAATTTATCCGTGTCAAATATTATCTTCTTTCCGTCCGGGAAAAAAGAAGCCCTCATCTCGTGTACGTTTACGCTGTTCGTCATCTGTGTCTTACCCGATCCATCGAATTTTATCAGGTAAATATCCGACGATTTCACATTTTCGCCGATCAGACTGGTAATCTGATAGACGAGTCTTTCTCCATCCGGTGACCATCGCGGTCTCTCGCCCCTTCCGAGATCATGTAGTTGAAAATTTTCCAGCTCATAAACCTGCAAATTACCGCCAATCACCATAAAGGCGATCATCTTTCCGTCCTCGGAAAGTACCGCATCCCGATATTCAGACCCGAGTACAGGGTTAATATTGTCCGGCGAATTCCCGGTGTACGATTCCACGAACATCTTATTCGTTTCCGTATATGCGATCTGCGGCGCTGCTCTGTATTTCAAATCCACAATTAAGCCGCTTCGCACATAATTCGCTTTCCCACCACTACGGATATAGAGCTTATCGCTGTCAAACCAGCGAACATCGTCGAACATTCGCATGGGGATATTAATGCTGGATATATTCCCCGTATATACCTCGCCGATTTTCAACTCCTCTCTTATCAAACCGCCCTCTCCGGCGTTTTCCTTGAACAAGAGCCACTTCGAATCGGGAGACCACCGTTTTATCTGTCCCGCACCTTTGACGTTCGAGAATTGCCTCAGACTATAACCGTCCGCTCTCACCGTCCATACGCCGTCAAACCCCACGGACGTCAGGGCGACGTACCGTCCGTCCGGAGAAATTTCAGCGTCAATCAGACCTATACCAGCGCCCTTAATGAGAACTTTTTGGGCATAAACCTCACCCACGAGGAGAAAAACTATTGTGAAAACCAGGTGCTGAAAAGACCTGCCGTTAAATATTCTTTTTCGTTTCATACCGCCCTTGTTACTCATACAACAGGTATTTTGACCTGATTTTTGAAAATGCGTCCATTTCAGCACTCTCTTCTCTTAACAGTTCATCGAGTGCGAGCCCGTTTTCAATTCCGGTTTTGAGTTTGTCCGATCCGTACAGCCTGTTAATCGTCCCGGTCCACTCAAATTCCTCCGGATAAAGATTCTTAAGAAACCAGATAATGCTGACGCCGGTTTTTACCGGTTCAAAACGCTCCCTATTAACGACTCTTACCTTAACGCCTCCGCAAAGTTTATCCTTGTGTTTCGGATAAGGTACGGAGGGTAGGATTGCGACCGGCGTAAATTCGACTGCCTCGAACACCACACCATCCAACCCCAATTTATTTAACCGGTCAGCGAGAACCGTTCCATCGACCCACGGAGCACCGATCAGTTCAAAGGGAGTGGCACTGCCCCTTCCTTCGGAGACGTTCGTCCCCTCTATGAGACACGTACCCGGATAAACAGTTGCGGTAGCGAGAGCCGGCATAGACGGTGAGGGTCCGACCCACGGTACGTCAGTCTGGTCGAACCAGAGCTTTCTCTTCCAACCCTCCATTTTTATCACTTCAAGATCGAGCGAGTCCGCCCCCTCTATCCACCCCTCCCCTTTGAATAAGAGAGCGAGCTCTCCGACAGTCATTCCGTGACGTATCGGTATAGGGTACATCCCGATAAAACTCTCGAATCCCGGTTGAAGCAAAGGTCCTTCTATCTTTGAACCCGTAATAGGATTCGGACGGTCAAGGACGATAAAATCCTTACCGTTCAACGCCGCTGCTTCCATAGCCAGAGCCATAGTATATATATACGTATAAAACCGTGCGCCCACGTCCTGCATATCGAACAGAAGAACGTCTATCTTTGCGATCATTTTCCCGGTCGGACGATTGGAATCTTCATAGAGGCTGTAAACCGGAACTCCCGTAGCGGGGTCGGTTCGCGAATCGACCGATTTTCCACTCGGTGCCACACCGTGTACTCCGTGCTCAGGACCGAATATGCCAACCAGATCGACGTTCTCAGCCTCACCAAGCAGGTTTATTATATGTCTCCCCTCTTTTGTGATCCCTGTATGATTGGTAATCACTCCGACGCGTTTACCCGCTAAAGATTTGAAATCTTCTGATTCAATCAGATCGAGCCCTGTTTTAACAGTGTAGGGGTAAGCCTTTGCGCCGATTCCGGAGTTATCGTCCACAACCTTTGAAGCGGTGCAGGATAATAGGAATAATAGCAGTAATATCAATAACTTATGAACATTCTTCATTTCAGGGATAACACTGTTTTTTTCAACCGGGAATTTTCCTGGCTGACAGGATCTGATATGGGTCATCTCAGAATTTCTTCTAAGCTTATACCGCTTTCTGTTTTTTGATCTCGATACTTGATTATCACCGGAGAGTATATCGAGAGATCGTGTTTTTGGGCGAATGCTCCTTCTTTTTTACGCGCGCCCGGAACGACGACAGCGTTCTCGGGAAGTTCAATAACTCCATCCTCATTCGGTTCAATCAGAGTTTCATTTATCAGGTCGTATATTTTCGTCGATGATGTAAGGATCGTACCTGCGGCGAGAACCGCGCCGGAGAGAACTATCGTTCCCTCATACACCCCTGTGTTGCCGCCGAGAATTACGTTATCTTCTATTATAACCGGGAGAGACCTGACAGGCTCCAACACGCCCCCGATCTGAGTTCCGGCGCTTATATGCACGTTTTTCCCTACCTGTGCGCACGACCCGACAAGAGCGTGAGAATCGATCATTGTTTCGCTGTCAACATATGCGCCCACGTTAACATAAGCAGGAGGCATAATCACGACAGAAGCGGCAATATATGCGCCCGCCCTGATAGAAGTGCCTCCCGGAACAATTCGAATATCATCCTCGATAGATATATTTTTTAGCGGGTAAGTCTCTTTATCAAAATACCTGAAACTCTTGCTTTCGGAATAATCGACAAGCTTGCCGAGCCGAAATCCGAGTAAAATCCCCTGCTTCACCCAGATATTTACCTTCCAGCTACCGTCTATCTTTTCCGCAGAACGGATAGCTCCCTTTCCAAGTAAATCCCGGAACTCGATGAATATATCCAATGCATCCGGAGGAAATTCCTCCGGTTCCAACCCGGCGAGATTCTCGATCTTTTCCCGAATTTCAGTCATTCTCGTTTACGATCCCGGTGGAAAGCAGAATTTCATCAATCTTCTTCTTGTTTTTTTCTTCCAATTGCACCATCGGAAGCCTGTAAACCTCAGATATCAAACCCATTTTAGCAAGGGCATATTTTACGGGTATCGGATTGGATTCAATGAAATTGACTTCCATCAACGGGCTGAGTTTATCATGTAATCGTCCAGCCTCTTCTATCTCGCCATTGGCCGCGAACTGAACCATATCAGCAGTCTCGCGCGGAGCTTCGTTTGCCACCACCGAGATAACACCCGTTCCACCCATAGCGATAATGGGGAGAGTGAGCGCATCGTCGCCGGATAATACTACCTTTCCCGAAGGCATAATACTCAAAATTTCCTTTATCTGTTCAAGATCGCCGGACGCTTCCTTGATCCCGACTATACCCGTCTCTTCAGCGAGCCGCGCAACCGTTTCAGGCATAATGTTAGACCCGGTCCTGCCCGGCACATTATAAATGATAATAGGTATGTCCACACCCTCGCTGATTGCCTTAAAGTGCTGATAAAATCCCTCCTGAGTCGGTTTATTGTAATATGGACCGACTATCAGGGCAAAATCTGCGCCGCTCTCCTGAGCGATAATCGTCCTCTTCAAAGTCGTGGATGTCGAGTTAGTACCACTGCCCGCTATCAGCGTAAACTCTTCCCCAACCCTCGAACGCGCTCTTAAAAGAATTGTCTTCAATTCGTCATCGGTGATATTCGGTCCTTCTCCGGTCGTACCTGCTAACAGTATCGCCGAAGTTCCGTTGTTCATGTGGAACTCGATCAGCTTATCCAGGGCGGATAGATCTAATTCTCCGCTTTGATCAAATGGAGTGACCAGAGCGACGATAGACCCGTATAATCTCTTATTCTCTGCCATCAGTCTCGATTGAAATTAAACTCTTCCCTCAGATAATCCTCAAAGCCCAATATACCCGTTCTTCCCCTTAACCACTCCGCTGCCGTCAACGCTCCTAAGGCAAATACCTTCCTGTCCTTCATTTGATGGCGGAGCGTCATAGTCTCCACCTCCGATTCATACAATACCTCATGTGTGCCGACTTCATCGCCTATCCGTTCCGAAGTGATCCGTACGCTGTCGTCCGGAACTTTTCCGTTTTGAGAATCGGTCATAATTTTATTTTTTGAGGAAGATGATTCTATGATTTTTTCAGCTATTTTGAGCGCAGTTCCGCTCGGGCTGTCAAGTTTCTCCGTATGATGGGTCTCACGGATAGCAACATCGTAACCGCCCGCCGCGTCGAGTAATTTAGATGCGTTTTCCACTATCGAGAGAAACAGATTCACGCCTATGGAGAAATTCGGTGAAACAAATATGGCGCTCTTTGATATATCATTGTATTCATCAAGAATTTTTTTATCCCAGCCTGTAGTGCCGACCAATATATTCCGGCCCGCCTCAAAAGCTAAAGCGATATTCCCGGCAACGGCATCAGGGTTTGAGAAATCTATCAGGCATTCGATACCCTCAAGTTGATCTATCAACTTCAACGGATCTTTCGAACTGAAAGAGCGAATAATGTTATGATCCCGTTCTTTTGCGACTTCCTCGATCAGCCTGCCCATTCTCCCGTATCCGATCAGACCGATATTCATTGAACGTCCATCAAAGAGATCTGACCATTGATTTTTCAAGGAGTTTTGTGTGCAGCCATGAATAGATCTTCTTGAAGTGCTCTCTTTCGAATACCATTATCGCAAATTCCGAAGTGGCAGATGAAGCGACTAAGTTCAGATCGTGCTCATCGATAGTTTCTTTTATCAACCGGATATAATTTTTTTCCGAAAAGCCGCTTGATATTATACCAATCATCGACACTTCTTCATCGATGAAAACAGCGCCTGCCTCTTTTAATGATGCCGATGCAGCTTTCGCAACGATTTTTTCGGTCAGGAACCATTGAAGAGCGGAGTCGTCAGATCGTATGGGTATGTTCGTTATATCCCAATCGGCAAGGATCGTCTCGATTTGAGAGCTGCCGTTATATTCAGGTCGCGCGTGAACGGGAAGAAACAGCAACTCGCCGTCGGGGTGACCAACTACTGAAAATTCATCCCTTTCATCGTTTAAATCACAATTTAATATTTGAGTACCTGCTGCTTCCGGTGCATGAAGATTCTTTAGCCGTATGGGTATGTCCATTTCTTTCGCGGGCTTGATTGCGTTCTGGTGCAATATCTTTGGACCCAGAAAAGCGAGTTTTTCCGCGTAATCATAGGGAATCTCCTTGAGAACTCTGCATTCCGATAAGATATTGGGATCGGCTGTCATAATGCCCGGAACAGTCTTATAAAATTCGATCCCGTCAGCGTTGAGACACGATCCGAGAAAAGTTGCGGTGAGATCGGAACCCTCATATCCAAGAGTAGTCGTCAACCCGGATGGTGTTGAACCTATGAAACCCTGAGTTAATAAAAGTGAACCTGAATTGTGGCATTCTTCCACTCTTTTTCTTATCATCTCAAACGACTTTTTATAATCGGGAGAAGCGAAGCGCTGTTTTTCATCCGTGGTGATCATCTCTCTGGCATCGACCAATCCGGATTTTATCTCCTCCTGTCTGAGAACATAGTAAAAAAATCTACTCGTCAAGAGCTCTCCGTGAGACAGGATGAAATCTCTGTCGGCGGAATTCCAGTCAGAACGTTCGGTAAAGATATATTTATTGAGTTGCTCGATCATCTCATTTATAACCTCGCGACACTCACTTAAATAAACTGAATCCAACGTCCCTTCCATAAGAGAGAATAACATCGGAATGAATTTCTCATTGAACAGACGATTTGCTTCTTCAGGATTTCCAAGAGACAAGAATTCAAAGAGGTTCTCTAAAAGACGCGTGGATTTTCCGAACGCGGAAACAACAACCACAAGTTGTTCATCCCGTGCCGATTTAATAATTGACGTTACTTCGTTTATAGACTCAGGATTCTGAAACCCATCACCGCCGAATTTCATTACGATCATTTTGTCAGATCATTCCCTCTGAATGGAGCAGCTCCGCGTTAAGAAGAGCAGCGCCCGCTCCCCCTCTGATAGTGTTGTGTCCTAAGGCTACCAGACGTATCCCGTTCTCGTCGAGGTTTTCAATTCTGCCGACGGTGATAGCCATGCCGTTCTCACGATCAACGTGCAGTCTCGGTTGGGGGTGATAATCGTTTTCTTCTACGTATATAGGTTGTTTCGGCGCTAACGGAAGTTTTCTCTCCTGCGGAACACCCGAAAAATTGTTCAATAATTCCTTTACTCTTCCCACGTCCGGAGTCGATTTTGTGAACAGGAAAATAGACGCCATATGACCGTATGATACCGCAACCCTGTTCGTCTGAACGCTCACTTTGAACGAATTGTCGTCAATATTTCCATTCTTCATCGTGCCTAATATTTTTTTCAGCTCGGCTTCTATTTTCGGCTCCTCGCCTTCAATGAACGGGATGACGTTGCCGTTCAGATCAAGGAATGGTGTACCGGGATAACCCGCACCGGA
>JADFGO010000046.1 GCA_022567655.1 Candidatus Neomarinimicrobiota bacterium | reverse complement strand
AGAGAGGTACGGTTCGACTATGGTACCGCAGCGGTAACAATGACCTACGCTGTGAGTGTGCTCCTCGATCTTCTCCATCAGACCTTCGGACTCCAGGTCCTTTATTACCTTTTTTCGGGCTTCAAACCTGTCCAATCCCGCATAGGGACCGGCGTTGTCGTTGAGTGTGCCGTCTTCGTTAAGTATGTTCACTCTTTCAAGCCGATGCCTGTTGCCTATCTCAAAATCGTTAGGATCATGCGCGGGAGTGACCTTAACGACACCGCTGCCGAATTCGGGTTCTACAAAAGAATCCTCGATAACCCGTAAAGTTCGGTTCAGAAGCGGCAAGATGACGCTCTTACCTTTTAATTTATCATATCTGCTGTCATCGGGATTTATCGCTACCGCAGTGTCACCCAGCATAGTTTCGGGTCTTGTTGTAGCGACTACAACATGATCGGATGAACCTTCTATCGGGTATTTGATATGATAGAGATGTCCGTTTATTTCCTTATGTTCGGACTCCTCATCGGAGAGCGCCGTGCCGCATCTCGGGCACCAGTTTATTATATATTTGTCCCTGTAAATGAGATCCCGTTCATATAGATTTACGAAGACCTCCTTTACGGCATTAGACAAACCCTCGTCCATCGTAAATCGTTCTCTTTCCCAGTCGCAAGCGCATCCGAGCATTTTCAGCTGCTCTATTATCCTCCCCCCCTTTTCTTCTTTCCACTCCCATACTCTCTCAACGAATTTTTCTCTGCCAAGCTTATGTCTGTCGAGACCTTCGGAGGCGAGCTGCCTTTCCACAACATTCTGCGTGGCTATCCCCGCATGGTCCATTCCTGGCAACCATAGAGTCTCGAATCCGAGCATTTTCTTATACCGAATGAACACGTCTTGAATCGTATTGTTGTATGCGTGGCCTATATGGAGTGCCGCTGTTACGTTCGGCGGTGGTATAACTATCGTATAGGGCGGTTTATCAGAGCTTGGATCCGCATGGAAATACCCGCTCTTCATCCATTGGGCGTACCTGCGGCTTTCCACACCCTTTGGGTTATAGACCTTACTGATTTCGGTGTTCATTATTTCTGACGTGAAAGGGCTAAACTGAAGGCGGTAGTAATCTTTAACACATTATCGTTCGTTTTTCTCAAGCGTTGACAGAGCACGGATGCTATGTTCATAAGGAGTTTTGTGCCGAGTACCGAGTCTTTCTCAATTAAATTATTGAAATCTGCCTTCGAAAAGCGCGCTATGAGTGAATCCGAAGTAGTACGAACGGTGGCTGTTCTGACTCCGTCCTCCTCGATCAATCCTACCTCCCCGAAAAACGTTTTAACGCTTGAATCAAGTCTAACGAGGGATTTTTCCCTGTTATCGATCTCCGAGTGGTCGAGGTCAAGAGTCAGCGCCTGGGAGATCTCAACTTCGCCTTCAAGAAGTAAAAAGAGCGACGTTCCTACGTCACCTTCGGAAAAGATAGTCTCATTTTTTTTATATTCGCGCTCGACCAGCTTCTCACTCACCTCTTCGAGCTGTTCATCGGTCAGATTATCGAATATTTTGAAACCCTCTATCTTCTCTTTATCGATCATAACCTAATCTCTTTTTTCGCTTATGACTAACGCCACGTCGCTGGAATTTATCACCAGATCATCAGGTGGATTTATTTCGACCCTGTGCCCTTTCTCACTTTCAAGATTTATTCCCGACTCGGCGAATTTTCGTTCTATAAAATGATCTAATGAGCTGGCATCGGCGGTAAGGACGTCTGAGATTTTAACAGGTTCTCTTTCAGAAGTGATACCTATCAGGATTCCTTCTTTTGATTCTCTGATATATTCCGAAAGCTCCGAAAACGATTTGCCCACCATGTTAGAAGGGATATCCGCTCTCTGAAGGTTCATCCGGACGCTATAATTTAAAAGTTCTGAGAACGTCTGCGGAATTCCGGGATTCGCTACGTGAGACGCGAGAAGAAAACCTGTAAATTCGTCCTGCACAACAATATCATCTACGTTTGCCCGTCTAAGGTGAGCCTTGGACGCCGGATTTATAATGTGAGCGTAAACTTTGACGTTCGGGTTCATGGATTTCAGGGTAAGTGTAGTAAGTATAGTTCTTTCGTCCGGTTCGCTTGTGGATACCGTGCTGGTATCAGGAACTATCAGCACCGTGTCTGCTTCACGGACATTAGCCAGGTCAAGGACACTCTCACTCGTAAAGTCTCCCCTGACGAATTTGATGTTCAATTCTTCATGCTTGTACATTACGTTATTTATTTCGTCTTCCGGAAGTTCATTGATCAAAACTATGTTCAGTTGCTGATTATTTCTCAGGCTCAGCAGAGACTCCAATAGTGTCTCGGCGTGCTGGTACCACCCGCATATTACTATATGATTTTCGAAGTTTATCTTTTCCAATCCTTTACCCTCTCGAATTTTTCTCGCAACGTATATCGAGGATATCGTCGCAGTAAAAACGGACACAAGCGCAACTCCGGAGAACATTATCACAGCTCCGGCTAATCTGCCGCCTACAGTCATCGGCACTTTATCTCCGTATCCAACTGTTGTCATAGTAACGAGCGCCCACCATACCGCTTGATATATAGATTCAAAATGCTCCGAGTTCTGATCTCTTTCGAAGAAATATACTACGGTAGCGCCAACAGTCATGAATACGGTTATGGCAAGGAAAACCCTAAGTACCATACCCTCGGCTAACAGTTTAAAGCCTGACTTTATCTTTCCAAATACACGCAAAGGAATCCTATCCACCTTATGTTTGATAATAAAAGTCTATCGGTGTAATGTCAACCATTTTCATACGCAGCTTCAATACTAAGGTTTAATTTGAGTATTTACAACCCTTTAATACTCTGATTTGGTTCTTACCAATCCAAGTGATAGTTATTACTATTTTGCTTCCCCACCATGTAGCCCAGCCATTTAATACTCTGATTTGACTCTTATCAGCCTATTATGACCTGATTATTCAGAAGGTTTAAGCAGAGACACTAATTCTATATGGGGTGTATGAGGGAAAAGATCGAAAGATTGCAGCCTGTTCAGGGAATAACCTTTCTCGTTGAACAGTTTAACGTCACGCGCAAAGGAAGCGGGATTGCAGGACACATAGACTATTTTTTTAGGCTTCAGGGATGATAGCCTTTTGGGGATGCTCGGGTGAATTCCCCCTCTCGGAGGGTCGAGAACGACTATATCCGGCGCTCCATGCGTCCTGCTCAAAGATTCCACGTCCCTGAACAGTTCCCTGATATCGCCTGAAATAAAATTACAGTTCAGCACGCCGTTTGAAACGGCATTCCTGCCCGCGCTCTCCACTGCATCGAGCGACATCTCGAACCCCGTGACCCTTTGCGCATGAGGAGCAAGATAAATAGAAATTGAACCCACGCCGGAATATAAATCATAAATCACGTTCCCGCCTTCAGGTTCCGCATATTCGAGCACCTTTGAGTACAATAACTCCGCCGCCTTTGTGTTTGTCTGGAGAAACTCCTGCGCTCCTATCTCAAGATTTACTCCGACCATTACTTCTTTAAAGCTGCCCGTACCGTGCAATATGTTCAGAATCGTTCCGTATGCGATAGAGGCAACCCCTTCGTTCACTGCATTGACCACCGTCGTTACTTCCGGGCAATCCTTAATCAATTGATCAACGATTTTTTTCAGCTTTGAAGGTTCGTTGTATTTGGTGACGACGTTCACAAGAACGTCCTTTGTGTTTGCCGCTTCCCTGATTATCAGGTGCCTCAAATTCCCCGAGTGGTTCTTGACATCATACGGTTTGAACTTCAATTTCTGCGCCGATTTTTTTATACTTGAGAGTATTCTGTTCGACAGTACCGATTGCAGCCGGCAGTCGTCTATATCGAGTACTTTTTGGTAATTACCGGATACATGTAATCCGAGAGCGAAATCTTTCGGTTTCGATTCGTCGTCGTCGGTAAGCCAGCGTTTGTTTGAAAAGGAATATTCCATTTTATTTCTGTAATAGAAGACCTCAGGAGCAGGGACTATCGAATCCATATCCAGGTTTTTTACACCCCCGATGTGTTCTAAAACGTCTCTGACCTGGGTCTCCTTTTGAGCCAGCTGCTCCTCATAGGCAAGATTCTGAAAAGTGCACCCCCCGCAGTGCTTGAAGTGCGGACATTCCGGATCCACATAATGCCGGGACCTCTCTAAGAATTCTATGGGTATCGCCTCTGCGAATCCCGAACGTTTCTTGATCACTTTCACCAGCACCCTGTCACCCGGAAGGGAATTCCGCACAAAGAGAGCTAAATTGTCAACTTTGGTGAATCCCTTTCCGCCGTACGCAAGAGATTCAATCGTAACCTCTATCTCATCGTTCTTTTTCACTACAACTTTCTCGATTTATGTTTAACTGCTCAAATTAGATTCAGAAATTGAACGCTGCAAGTCAAAAGAATCTCAGAATGCTGAAGATAGAGATTGCCCGTCTGACTGATTGCCGGGCAGGCCCGCCTGACATTCATCGGGCAGGCCACGTCGTCCGCCAGCTGGCGGACTCCTCGCAATGACACTATGTGGCAGTCATGGCTTGCCATGACGCCTCGATCATATTTCGTTGGTGCGGTCAGGGCAAGCCCTGACTCGCACTCAAAAATCAGAGCTCCAGTGGTGCAAGTCAAAAGAATCTCAAGGTTGAATCTTCTTTTTAAAAATCGTGGACGTTAGCTGATTCGTCTTGTTGAAACCCGAAATGAAATTGCCCCCGGCAGGCGCCGGGGGCATAAGAACTAATTGATACCCGGATTCGACCCGCTCTAAGTCGAGCTCAAGTGCTAACTCTTTCTTTTATCGCGGGCAAACGCCAATATCTGAATTTTGCCCCATGTCATCCGCATATCATCGAAGAAGGTGTAGAAAAGAGGAACAGCGATGAGTGTCAGAGCGGTAGAAGAGATCAAACCGCCTATCATTACCCTGCCGAGAGGCGCATAAGGCATTCCTATCAGATTTGCGTTTCCGACCGCCATCGGCAGAAGACCGAACACTGTCGTAAACGCCGTCATCAGAATCGGTCGAAACCGGTAATGCCCCGCTTCGATTATAGCTTCCCTTCTCGTCATGCCTTCCTTCCTCAGTCTGTTTATCATGTCGATTAGGACGATAGCATTATTCACTACTATACCTATCAGTATTATCATGCCTATCATAGCCATTAAATCGAACGGAGTGCCGGTTATGAACAACAGCCAGTAAGCTCCGAAAAACGATAACGGAATTGATATTATGACCGAGAGAGGGAGGATAAACGACTCGAACAGAACTCCCATCAGTAAAAATACGAACGTAACCGCAAGTAAGAGCGCGAATTTTTGCGCATTACTCGATTCCTGCATCCGGACGAACCTGTTTCCGAGCGACCATGAATAGCCGTGTGGAAGGTCGAAACCTGCCATCACCTTGTTTATTTTCTCATGAACCTCCTCAAGGTTGTCCTCTGTAGTAAATGCGTTCACACTCACAGTCGTTTTTCCATCCCGTCTCTGAATCTCTCCCATCCCCTTCTTGATCTTAAAATCCGCAAGCGTTGCAAGCGAAATTTCCGCGCCGGAGGCGGATAGAAACGTCATATTCTTTAACTGTTGAAGATTCTCCATGTCCTTTTCATCGTATTGTATGCGGATGTCTATCTCTCTTTCCGCTGATTGAAACTCGGGTAGTTCAATCCCTCTCAACGCATATGAGATCTGCCCGGAAATTACGCGCGGGTTTATACCGTACTTGGCTGCCTGGTCCCGTTTAATGAATATCTGAATCTCGGAGGCTCCCTTATCGCGGTCTGTTTCGACGCTGATAATTTCTTCAATATGTCTCAACCTCCTTTCAACCTCTTCCGCCAAAACAACGAGAGTATTGGTATCATCGCCTTGCAGCACAACCGATACAGATGATTCGTTACCGGAGTCGTCTCTCCACGACGTCCGTAACTTCACTCCCGGGAATATCGGAAGATTTTCCTTTAGATCGGTGAGTATTTCATCTCTGGTCATAACGCTGTCGTTTAAAACACCTATAGCGTTCCCGATGTTTTTCCATGCGACTTGCCACCATTGTGTCTCTTTCGGCGGATGGAGAAATACTCTTATTCTTCCCCAATTATTGGAATACCTCGAGTTCACGGTTTTAACGTTGAATATCTTTTCGTGATCATAAACGTAACTTTCTATGGCGTCGACCAGGGTTTTAGCGTTCTCAATAGTATAATGCTCCGGCATGTCGAGAATCAGTCTGACGTCGTTTATGTTGCCGCCGCCCGAATCCGTTTGTTTTACTTTGCTAATCGGTATTCCCATACTTATCATAAGTATGAGAATAATAATGGCAGTGTCCAACCTGTGGCTCAGCGACCACTTCAGAATTCGGTCGTAAGATTTTGTTCCCCACCCTATCAATCCCGAACGCTTCACCTTCTTATCGGAGACAAAACGCGTGGTAGCGAGCGGAATTATAACAAGCGCCACGAACAACGATGCGACCAGCGCCACCATTACGGGCAAACCGATCCTGAACATATAAAACGAAAATCCAACGTCATCATTCATTAGTATCAGAGGGAGAAACACCACGACGGTCGTGAGAGTTGCCATGGTGATGGCGAGGGAGACTTCACTTGCGCCTTTCACAGATGATTCCACGCGTGACATTCCCTTATTTCTCAGCCGGTAAATGTTCTCGACAATTACAATAGAGTTATCTACGACTAATCCCACACTGAGCATCAATCCCATCATGGTGATGATATTCAAAGTCCAACCGATGAAATACAGGAATGTTACGGTCATCAACAATGATAGGGGAATTGCGAGATTAATTATAATTGTCATCTTGATGCGCCGCAAAAAGAAATACAATATAAGGAAAGCAAACATCCCTCCCCACATCGCTGCGTTCAGGAGGTTATCGATCGACTCTGTTATGAATTTCCCTTGATTGAAAAATATGTTAAATTTCATACCTGAAACTTGCTCAAGTTTCGACAGCTCATCGATTTTGGAATTTACTTCGGCGGAGAGCTCCACCGTATTCGCCATCGATTCCTTGTACACTCCCACGCTGATCGCCTTTTTTCCGTCAACCCTCTGCACCCAGCGCCTCTGACGCGGTTCATCGTAGATAATGTCTGCAACGTCCTTGAGAAATAGATTTTCGTTCCCTATCCTGATGTTGCGCACATCTTCTATATTTTTGTATTTAGCTACAGAACGGACATAGATTTTCTTGCTTCCGTCGTGTACATATCCGCTGGAAAGTGCGAAGTTATCCTGCCGAAGCTGCTGAATGAGCTGGTATACGTTGACTTTATGCGCTTTAACCCTGTCCTGGTCTACGAGGATCTGAATTATTTTTTCAGAAGCTCCCCACATCTCAACTTTCGCGACACCGTCAATCTGTTCCAAGCCTCTTTTAATGTAGTAATCAACAACAAAAAACGGGTCTTCGATATCGTCCGGCAGGGATATTCCGAACCAGACGATCGGGTCATCGTCCTCCCGGAATTTTCTGATCCAGATATTTTCTATATCGTCAGGAAATTCGGACGCAAGAAGCCTGTCCATCCTCTCCCTGACAAGCATATACGCTACATCCATGTCGGTGCCGTTTGAAAACTCGAGCCAGATCCAGCAGCCGTTCGAATGACTGTAGGAACTGATAGATTTGACGCCGCTGACAGTCTGCAGGATATCCTCCGACGGACGCGCGATCTGATCCTCAACCTCTTTGGGATTGGTCTCCCTGTATGGTATCCAAACGCCGAGATACGGCGGTACATATCCTCTTGGAAAGAGTTCGACCGCAATCTGTGTATATGCTATGTAACCGACTACAAGAAGCGCGAAAAGAGTCATCATTACGGTCACCGGTCTGTGAACCGAAAATTTCGGTAATAAAGAGTCTTTTATTCCCATTCGGATTCCTTCCTGTCAATAATATACAAATTTAATCCTTTCTGTCAACGAGTGCATAGACCGTCGGGATTACAAGCAGGGTCAGCATAGTAGAGCTGATAAGACCGGCTACAACGGTTATCGCCATCGGAGTTCTTATCTCCGCTCCCTCTCCCAATCCGAGAGCCATCGGAAGTAATCCAAGTACTGTCGTAGCGGTAGTCATCAGTATAGGACGCAGCCGCACACTGCCGGCGGTGACTATCGCTTCTATTTTATCCATCCCTTTAGCCCTGAGACGATTGATATAATCCACTAATACGATTGCGTTATTTACTACGATACCGGCGAGCATTATCAAACCTAAAAATACGACTACGCTCAGCGGGATGGACAGCAGCCAGAGCACGGTGACAACTCCTATTAAGGCAAGTGGAATTGTAAACATTATAACGAACGGGTGTATCAGCGACTCAAATTGTGATGCCATAACCACATAAACAAGGAAGACCGCAAGCAGCAGCGCAAATAACAGGCTGTTCATGGACGTCTCCATCTCCTTGTTCTGACCGCTCAAGACATAACTGAATCCATAAGGCCAGCTTATTCCGTCCAACGCCTCGGATATGCGCTCCATTGCGCTTCCAAGGTCTATTCCGGCGGTGTTCGCCGTGATAAGAGCCACTCTCTGCTGGTCAACCCTACGGATTTCGCTTGGACCCTCGCCTATTCGTATCTCCGCTATTGCGTTCAGATATATAGGCACCTGCCCACCCGGATTGACTACCAATCGCCTGAGCGCATCTATGCTCTCCTTGTCCTCCTCCTTGACGCGGACAAGGATATCTATTCGTCTGTCCTCATCCTTGAAGCGCGAAGCTACTTCCCCTTTTACTTTGTTCCGTACAATTCTCGCCACTTCCGAGATATTCATCCCGTACTTCGCTAATAGTTTTCTATCGTAAATTATCTGTACTTCCGGATTGCCGGTTTGAATGTTGGATTTTACGTCCGTCAATCCGTTTATCCCGATCATTCTGTTTTCAACGATAGATGCCATCCGTTTCAACGTCGAGAGATCGTACCCCTGCACCTCGACTTCTATGGGCGTTTTAAAACTGAACAGCGCCGGGCGGGAAATTTTGGTAACGATCCCGGGAATGTCGGCTAACTTGCGCCTGATATTGTTTATCAGCAAGATTTCGTTCTCTGCACCGATATATTCCGGTATCATCTTAACGGTCACTTTTCCCGTATGCTCTCCCTCGTCGCTTTTGAGATTTGCCGATTTTTCAGCGCCGACTACGGTAGCGAGCTCACCTATCATTACTTCATCTCTGATCCGGTTTTCAACTATCTTGAGTTTACGGTCGGTCTCCTCGAGTCGTGTACCTACCGGCAGGTACACATCGACGTTGAATTCACCCTGATGCACCTGCGGAATCAAATCCGTTCCCAACGTGGGGATCAATACAAAAACACTGATCAAGAATAACACAGCCGAGGTGCCGATTACAGCTCCCTTATTGTCAAGCGACCATCGGATCGCGCCCGGATACCATTCACTGATACGATCATATCCTAATTCGAATAGATACACGATGAACGTTATGAACGGCATCAGAATCAAACCGGTTATCGACCAGAGGAATATACCTATAAGCGTCAACAGATTCATGAATGCTATGCCTAACCGCGCTATGAGAGAACCCAGCAGACCGATAAGGAACCTCAGAACGAAATATATAGTCACCAGCGGGAGGAGAAGACCTCTGACAGTTCTTCGGAGCAGTAACTTCCACGATTCCCCTGCATAATAGACCGGTTTTCTAAACCCTTTTAGATAACCGTTCAATCCATCTGTTAGACCTTCAGTTAATTCAAATTGAAGTAACCCTTCCCAAATCTTTTGTTGATATATGAGACGAAACACACGATCAGATGCTGACCAGCGTATCAGAGCAGGATTGAATCCTTTCCATCTCTTCACTTTCAGCGATATCAGGCTGATAATCGGAGAGAGAAGAGTGAACAGGATAATCAGAAAAACTTTGAGAGTTATAAGAATTATCACCGATACCATCAGGACGAATTTAAATCCGAACTCTCCCAGCAGCCTCATTGTGTTTAACGGGTATCCTACCAATTTATCCATTAGAGTCGATGAATTGTCTTCCGAAAGCGCTCTCAGATTTTCCAATGACCTGAACCGCATGAAATCCATGCTCTTTATCTTATCAATTGAAATCCCGGCTTTTGAAACGTCTAACTCTCTCGAAGCAAGCATCGGGATTAGAAACAACGCTACCGCAACAGATGCCATAAGTGAAAATACGACCGTCAGTGACAGGTCGCCGAAGATCTGACCCGCTATCCCTTCCACGAATACGATAGGAAAGAAGACCGCGATTGTCGTCAGAGTCGAGGCAAAGACCGCCGATCCGACTTCTTTCACCCCGCGTACCGACGATTCAACGAGTCCGTCCCCTTCTTCCCGGCAGCGGAAGATACTTTCGAGGACTACAATCGAATTGTCAACGAGCATCCCGACTCCAAGCGCTAAACCGCCGAGCGACATAATATTCAGTGATACGCTGAAAATGTGCATCGGCGCAAAAGTGGCGACGATCGATAAAGGAATAGCGATAGCCACTATCAGAGTGGTCGACGCTTTTCGGAGGAATACAAATAAGACTATCACCGCTAAAAGAGCGCCGATCATTGCGGTATTCAGTACTTCGTCAATAGCGTTTTTAATAAAAGTAGACTTGTCGCTCAGCGTACTCATGCTGATGCCCTTCGGCAGATTATGAGAGATAAAATCGGTCATCGTCGCTGACATCATCGCCGTTCCTTGACCTCTCCCGCGCCTGCCGGCCCCGCGTTTTCTTTCTTTCTTTTTCTCCTCCTTTTTTGCCTTATCTTTCTTCTCTTCAGCGGCAGCTGCGGCGGCAACTGCTTTTTCCCCACCTTCCCGCTTTAGTTCTTCCTTCCTCTTTTTCTCCTTTTCCTCTTTTTCCTTCTTTTCTTTCACAAAGGCTTGCTGGCGTGGAGTGCCGTACAGCTTATCTCTCACCCGTTCCGCTACGGCAACTATGTTGGCATCAGCTTCTTTGTAAATTTCTATCTCAACGCTTTCATTGCCGCCTATTCTCGTAATAACTTCCCGGTCTTTGTGCGTTTCCCGGACGGTGCCGATGTCCTTGATACGTATCTCGATGTCACCCGTTCTTCTGACCACAAGATCTGCAATGTCGCTTATTCTTGTGAATTCGTTAAGCGTCCTGACCAGGTATTCGGTTTGACCCTCTTTCAGATTTCCGCCGGCGAGGTTGATATTTTCCCGTCCTATCAAATTACTGATGTCTCTGATGTTCAAACCCATGAGAGTGATCTGCTGCTCGTCAAGTTCTACGCGTATCTCTCTCTCAAGTCCTCCTTTTACCTTTACAGCCGCAACTCCGGGTACGGTTTCGAGATCGCGCTTTATCTCTTCTTCAGCTATTTTCCTTAATTCGAATAAATCATCTCCGCCGTAAAGTCCAACCCTGATTATCGGGTCAAGAGAAGGATCGTACCTGAGTATCAGAGGGCGTTCCACTCCGTCAGGAAACCGAATCTGATCCAGCTTTTCCCTGATGTCCTGAGTCGCCACGTTCATATCTGTGTCCCATGTGTACTCCATAACAACGTCAGATACGCCCGCTTTTGATATGCTCGTTAAGTTTACAAGATTTCCTACAACACCCAATGCCTGTTCCGCCGGTCTGGAGACAGTAGTTTCAACTTCCTCGGGCGCCGCCCCTAAATATTCTGTTCTGACCGTGAGCGTGGGATAGGAGATATCGGGCATTAGATTCAGCGAGAGCTGCTGATACGACACGTATCCGAACACCACGACTGCAAGGGCTATCATACTTATTGCGACCGGTCGGGTCGTGGTGATATTAAATATTGTGTTTAACCCGCCGCCGGAAGATTCTTTCCCGTCCAATGCGGTACCTCAGCCTGTTATCATAAGTATCAGGATATTTTACGTTCGTTTACTACTTTTACTTTGGTCTTATCTCGAAGCCCGTTCTGACCGACGATTATCACCTTATCGGAATCGTTCACTCCGCTGATAATTTCCACCAGTGATGCGTCCTCGAACCCGACCTCCACCCTGATTCTGTGCGCCAGTGAATTTCTGACTACATACACAAATCGTTTGTCCCCTTCGTAGACTATGGCGTCCTTATCCAAAAGAAGCGCATCCTCGTTCGTCATTGTAACGATAAAAGTGTTCACAAACATACCCGGTCGCAGACCCTCATGGTCGGCGTCCAATCCGATAGTAACCTTGAAAGTGCCGGTATTTGGATTTACAACCGGCGAGATTCTTTTCACATACCCCACAAATCTCTTATCGGTAAGGTAGTCTGAGGATACGTAGGTCAATTGCCCTTTTTTGATAGTCGCTAATTCCTTCTCCGGAACATGCACGGTGGCGATTATATCCTGCAGGTTTACCATAGAAAACAGGTGAGTAGAGGAAGTTACCCTATCGCCCTGTCTCACTTTTCTCAAGGATACGACTCCGTTTATGGGAGCGCGAACGGTGGTTCTGCTGAGGCTAAGGTTAGCCTCCTTCCAACTTATCAATAACTGATCGAGATTTAACTTAGCCTTATAGTATTCTTCCTTACTAAGAAGATCTTTATCGAATTGAATCTGAATCCTGTTGAATTCGCTTTGAAGGCTTTCCAGCTGAGTCCTCGCTTTAGCTTCGGCAAGCTGATATTCTTCCGCGTCGAGCATGAGAAGCGGATCGCCTTTTTTCAGATCATCACCCTCTTCGGCCAACAGTTTGGACACGATTCCCGTAAGGTAAGGATAAACGTCAACATACTGCTCGGTTTCTATCGTAGAGCTCAGGAGTATATAAGACGAGATTTCTCCGCGCCATACTGCAATCGTCTCGACAGGAACCGAATCAAGATCATCTTTCTTCTTTTTCGCCGTCTCTTCGGACGAATCTTTATTTGAGTTGTCGGTTGCCGTCGTATCTGACGATGAGTGAGTCTCCTCTCCCTCCGCCTTCTTTCCGCCGCACGAGGTCAGAACAAGAATCCCGATTACAAAAAGTGCTGTTCCCAGCGATTTAAGACTTTTCTTCAAAACTACCTCTTTTAATATATAAATCTTTATAAAGTTAACGTTCTATTTACGTTAGATACGGCTTGAGCGCTAAATTGTTCCAGTCGGATAGACCTCCAGCGTTTTCCCTCCGAATTCAAGTTATTATCTCTTTTACATCACTACGGGCATCATTTATAATGCTTGAATATCAACCAATAATAGGTTAATATTCGGGTTAACAGCAAGATAATATTTAAACTAAATCAATTGGAGTTAGAGTTATAATTCCTGAACCTGTTCCGGTAAAACGTATGACACGATAGAAATGAGAAAAAACGGTAATTTAATATCGGCGGCAGTCCTGAACCCTCCCCCTGTTGACCAGGTGGGTATTGAAGAGCGTGTTGCGCGCCTGACTAAAAGGAGTATCAAAAAAGACTCGAAGCTGTCCGCACTGAAAATGGCCTTGAGCATGATTGACCTGACCACTTTAGAAGGGAAGGACAGTTCGGGAAAGGTACGGCAGCTTTGTAACAAAGCTCTGCACCTCCACGATACCTATCCCGACCTGCCTACGGTGGCTGCGGTATGCGTTTACCCAACCATGGTGCCGACAGCCGTTGATGCGCTGAAAGGAACCCCTGTCAAGGTCGCCTCTGTTGCCACTGCCTTTCCGAGCGGGATGACCTCCCTGAAAACCAAACTCGATGAGGTAAAAAAGGTTGTGGAAATGGGCGCCGACGAGGTTGATATGGTCATATCCCGGGGAGCCTTCCTCAAAGGTGAATATGAATTCGTTTATGATGAAATCGCAACAGTGAAAGAGGTTTGCGGAGATGCTCATTTAAAGGTAATTCTCGAGACCGGAGAGCTGTACACACTTGATAACGTAAGGCTTGCAAGCAACATCGCAATGGCTGCCGGAGCTGATTTCATCAAGACGTCGACGGGAAAGATATCGCCGGCTGCAACCCAGCCGGTAGCGTTGGTTATGATGGAGGCGATCAGGGATCATTACTTCCGGACCGGAAAAAAGATAGGAATTAAACCCGCCGGCGGCATCAGCAAGGCTAAAACCGCAATTCAATATCTCGTCATTACAAAAGAAACGCTTGGTGTGGAGTGGCTGACGCCCGATCTATTCAGATTCGGAGCCAGCTCACTCGCAAACGACCTGCTCATGCAGCTGCTGAAACAGTCCGTCGGCGTTTATCAATCCGCCGATTACTTCTCAAAGGATTAAAACTAATGGCTACCACAGAAAAGGTTCTTGATTTCACGTCTGTATGGGAGTATTCACCCGCTCCCGAAAGCACAGATCATATAAAACTCGAAAAACGCTATGACCTCTTCATAAACGGAGAGTTCGTTGCTCCGAAGAGCAGAAAATACTTCAAAACAGTGAATCCCGCTAATGGCAAGAAGCTTGCGGACGTTGCCGAAGCCTCTAAAGCAGACGTAAATCTTGCGGTAAAAGCCGCCCGCGCAGCATACGATAAATTCTGGTCGAAAATGCCCGCTAAAGAAAGAGGGAAATATATCTTCCGCATAGCCCGAATGATTCAAGAGCGGGCAAGAGAATTCGCGGTAATTGAAACTTTGGACGGTGGTAAACCGCTAAGGGAATCACGCGACGTCGACATACCGTTGGTATCAGCTCATTTCTTCTACTATGCCGGGTGGGCTGATAAACTCGATTACGCATTTCCGGGAAAGAAGACTAAATCACTCGGGGTAGCCGGGCAGATTATCCCATGGAATTTCCCCCTGCTGATGGCTTCATGGAAGATAGCTCCCGCGCTTGCTACGGGAAATACCGTTGTTATCAAACCCGCTGAGACAACGCCTCTTACAGCTCTAAAACTAGCTGAGATAATCCAGGAAGCGGACTTGCCCCCCGGAGTAGTGAACGTGATTCCGGGAGCGGGCGAAACCGGAAGAGAGATAGTAAATCACCCTGACATCGACAAGATAGCTTTTACCGGCTCCACAGAAGTAGGCAAATACATTCAGAAAGCTCTCGCCGGGACGCGTAAAAAATACACTCTCGAACTCGGTGGAAAAGCGGCGAATATAATTTTCGAGGGGGCGGCTATCGATCAAGCGGTTGAAGGCATCATAAACGCCATATTCTTTAATCAGGGGCATGTTTGCTGCGCGGGCTCACGGCTTTTCGTGCAGGAGGGGATCGCGGAGGAAGTCATCCAAAAATTGAAAAATAGAATGGAAACCCTTATCATCGGCGACCCGCTCGACAAAAACACTGATATCGGTGCGATAAACTCCAAGGCGCAGCTGGACAAGATAAACGAACTTGTCGCCGTTGGAATCAAAGAAGGGGGAACTCTCTATCAACCTGATTGCGCTTTGCCGGATACCGGTTATTGGTTCCGGCCTACTCTTTTCACGGGAGTTTCTCAATCACACAGGATAGTTCAAGAAGAGATCTTCGGTCCTGTTCTCGCCATTCAGACGTTTCGAACGGTTGACGAGGCTATTGAAAAAGCCAACAACACTCAGTACGGACTTTCGGGCGGGGTCTGGACCGACAAAGGTTCTAAGATATTTAAAGTCACGAAACAGATAAACGCAGGTGTCATCTGGGCGAATACGTTCAACAAATTCGATCCCGCTTCCCCGTTCGGAGGGTACAAAGAAAGTGGGATGGGCAGAGAAGGCGGCCTGCACGGACTTATGCCGTACCTGGAGCTCGTGTGATGGCTGACAGACTTAAAGTATTGAAAACTTATAAGATTTATATCGGCGGGAAGTTCCCGCGCTCTGAATCAGGCAGATATTACGAGCTGACCGGTAAAAATGGAAAATCGATAGCGAATGTCTCACGTTCGTCGCGCAAAGATTTTCGGGAGGCTGTCGTTGCAGCCAGGAAAGCGTTTGGCGGTTGGTCTGAGAGGAGCGCTTACAACCGCGGTCAGATACTCTACCGGATAAGTGAAATGCTTGAAGGCAGGCGCGATCAATTCATCTCCGAGTTGAAGCTGCAGGGAACCGCAGCAGGCAAGGCAGCAAAAGAAGTCGAAGCGTCGATAGACCGTATGATCTACTATGCCGGCTGGGCAGATAAGTATCAGCAGATCTTCAGCAGCGTCAATCCGGTTTCTTCACCGCATTTCAATTTTTCCGTTCCGGAACCCACAGGTGTAGTTACCATAATAGCGCCCGAGTCGAGCGGACTTTTAGGACTCATATCAGTTGTAGCCCCCGTGATTGCGGGAGGAAATACCTGCGTAGTGCTTGCATCACACTCCCAACCGCTCTGTGCGGTAACCCTCGCTGAAGTGCTTCATTCCTCAGACGTTCCCGGAGGTGTTGTCAACATACTTACCGGAATCCGGTCCGAACTGATAGAGAATTTCAGCACCCATATGGACGTGAACGCGATTATGTATTGCGGCGATGATCCGGCTGAGATCAAGCAGGTTCAGGAGAACGCCTCCCTTAACGTCAAACGCCCTCATATCCTGAGCACAACGCATTGGGAGAAAGAAGAATCTCAGGGACCGTATCAGATACTCGACACACAGGAAATAAAAACTACCTGGCATCCCGTCGGGGTTTAGAACCGAGTTAGGAGCCTTTAATTACACCCTCAGCCTCATCCGCCAGGGCTTCTGAGGTCTCCTTATCTTTCGCTTCAGTGTAGATTCTCAAGATAGGTTCGGTGTTGGAGACGCGTACGTGAATCCAGCTCTCAGATTTATTGACCTTTACTCCGTCCTGTCTGTCGATCTCATCATCGGCGTAAAAATCGGCGATAGCTTCAAGCGCTGACTCGGGAGTAACATGTCCGAGACTTATTTTACGTTTCGTCATGAAGTATTGCGGCATCCCGGAGTATGCTTCAGATAGGGGTTCATCCCTCATAGCCATGAATTGCAGCGTTAAGGCGGCTGCCACAAGAGCGTCCCGGCCGTAATGCGCTTCGGGAAGTATGACTCCGCCGTTCCCCTCGCCGCCGATCAGGGCTCCTGTGTCTTTCATTCCCTCAACAACGTTTATTTCTCCGACAGAGGTTCTGACAACT
>JADFGO010000045.1 GCA_022567655.1 Candidatus Neomarinimicrobiota bacterium | reverse complement strand
TCTCTCCCTGCCCGGTACACGATTCGCCGTATCAGGTGGCAGAAACCAGGGACTTTTCGGATTGAAGTCGCTTATGAAGGTGGGTGGGCTTAACATAACAAGTATCATCAGCGTGGAGAGGGGAAAGAAAGCGATATTGACTCTTGATGGGGGCGCAACTTCCCAGCAAAAACAAATCAACGATTACGGATATGTTAAGAATACTTACTTCTTTCTTGATGATTACTATAGGAGGACCTTCTACCCTACTGTTAATACGGTGTTTCGGGCAAAGCCACCAAACAGAAGAATTCTTACTATAGACGTCTATATAACTGCGGCAGGTAATGAGACGGGAAATTTCGAGGCGATAGCGGTACCGGACCCGAATGATCCGGGACAGATAAGCAATTTGATTGAGAGCGGGGGAGAGCAAGGGAGATTCAAACGGTTAACAAAAAATATTGAATACGAAATAAGCGAAAATCACGGTTTTATCAGGATGAATACGTATTTAAACGAAAGCGACATTCTTGCTGTAGCATATATAGACCAAGGAGGAGAAATCTACGGCGGACAGGAAGTACCGTTCGGTAATGATACACTCGTAGTGCTGAAATTACTGAAGAGCAAAAATCAAAGACCTTCGCATCCGACCTGGAATCTTGAGTTCAAAAACGTTTACAACCTCGGGGCAACTAATATCAACAAAGAAGGATTCGATCTGAAGATTGTGTTTGACCGTGATAAGGCTGAACCGCAGGAACGTGATAGTACGGGTACCAATTACCTTCAGATCTTCGGATTGGACTCTCTCGACGTAAACGGAAATTTTCAGCCGGATCAGATTTTCGACATCGAAACCGAGGCGATCATAAACCTCCCCAGGGGTGAATTATGGTTTCCGTCCTTGAGGCCGTTTTTTGCCCCGGAAGCGCTAAACAAAAAATTCCACAGTCCGGTGATTTATAATTCAACATGGCAGGACTCAATTAAGACGGCAAGCAAATTCAAGATACTGGTATCATACAAAAACCGCTCCTCAGTGTTAAACCTCGGGATAAACGTAATAGAGGGGAGCGAAGAGGTAACGCTCGACGGAGTAATATTGGAAAGAGGCACCGACTACTCCATCGACTACTTCACCGGTCAGCTGACGCTGCTCAAGGAGGGCGCTACCGATCCGGGGGCGAACTTAGAAGTGAGGTTTGAAAAGAACCAGCTTTTTCAGCTGGACAAAAAATCCCTGCTCGGTACTCGCGCGGAATACCGGTTCGGAGAAAATTCTTATATAGGCGGAACGTTTTTATATTATTCCAAAAGCACCATAGATCAAAAGGTGAGAGTCGGAGAAGAACCTATCCGAAATATGCTGTGGGATCTGAACGGGCGGTATGATGCAAAACCCAATTTTATCACACGGGGAGTAAACGCTCTGCCCTTAATAAAGACAGACCAACCTTCTTCATTCAACGTTGAAGGTGAAATAGCACGAATTATCCCTAATCCCAACACCCTGAACAGCAAAGCAACAGGGGATAACAGGGGAGTTGCCTATCTCGACGATTTCGAGTCAAGCAAAAGGGTCACCTCCCTGTCTATCACCCGGCGGCATTGGCGTAAAGCATCGCCTCCGGATTTTAAAACGAATGAAGAAAGGGGCTATACTTACTGGTACAATCCCTTTGAAAGGGTGTTTACAACAGACATTTGGGAGGATCGCGATCTGGGTCGGAGCAATCAGGCGGGAAATTTGTATACGGACGTCCTGACGCTAAATATTGACCCTACCCGAAATCAACTGGACCAGCCGGACAGCAGCGGCTCAACCGAGCAGAAGTGGGGCGGCGTAATGAGAGCGCTCCCTGCAAGCTTCTTCGACCAAACCCAGACAAAATTTCTTGAGATATGGGTTAAAGGAAACGAAGGGAGATTGAGCATCGATATAGGTCATATAAGCGAGGATGCAAATGCTGACAGCAAATATGACACCGAGGATGAACCGATAGGCGGTACGGTCGGAAACAACCTGTTAGACGAAGGAGAAGATACGGGAGTTGATGGCTGTTCCGACATAAATGAAACGGGAGTAATAGAGTATCAGTGTTACAATTCAACTGACGTGAATTCTCCGCCTCCCGCACACGATCCCTCTACGAATCCGGACCCAAACGCTGATAATTGGCAATATGACCCGAACGTAAGACCGATCGAATACAGGAGAATAAACGGGACTGAAGGAAACCAGCGAGATGAGGGAGGATTTCTGCCCGATACTGAGGACCTCAACGGTAACACATTTCTCGATATCCGAAGCGATTATTTCGAGTACTCATTCTGGCTTGACGGCAGGGATGACCATCTGATAGCAGGAGGCAGAACCAATAGGAGAGGTTGGAGGCTATACAGGTTACCTATCACCGAATACTCCTACAAATCGGGACAAAATGTAACGTTTCAGGATATACAGTACATCAGAATCTGGGTTGATGGTCTGATGAGAGAAAATAGCATACAGATCGCAACTATAGAATTGGTCGCTAACGAATGGCAGGAATTGGGAGTCATGAGGGAAGGCAGTGACGTCTTTGATAAGTCAGATTCATCTTTCGCCGTTACAGTAGTCAACACAGAGGACAACAGCGATATATACGACGGGACACGGTCTAATTCGGATCCTGACCTCCAGCCTCCGCCCGGAGTAACGGGTGTCGAAGACCGTATAACGCGTGTACGGGCGAAAGAACAATCGTTGGTGCTGAGCTTCGACGAACTGGCTCCCGGAGCCGTAGGAGCCGCCAGAAAAGTGTTTTTTCAGGATCAGGATATAGCGAGGTACGGGAAATTAAAGATGTTCGTACACGGCGACAAGCACTTCGGGAGAGATTCCTCATCGGTGGAGTTTTTTATCCGGTTAGGCAGAAGCGATGAGAGCTATTATGAGATTTCCGGACCGGTATATCCCGGTTGGGACAGCAGGAATCAATTGGAGATCTCTCTTGAAGAACTGACCAATTTAAAGCTCAAGGAAGGGAATGAATTCCGATCAGATGACGGAAAAAGGGTCAAAATCGTTAACTCTCCGTCAATCACCCGACTGCGGCAGATAGTTGTAGGAGTGAGGAATAAACACAAGGTAACCCCGATCAGCGGGCAGATCTGGCTGGATGAGCTCCGGGTCTCCGATATCAGTAGAGAGGGCGGGATCGCCGCGCGGGGCAGCGTAGGTCTTAAAATAGCCGACGTCGGGAATGTAAATGTCAGCATTGACAGAGTAGATGCAGATTTTCATAAAGTGGAGGAAAAGGCTGGTAAAGCCGGAGTAAGCGGACAGGTATTTTCCTTCAGAGTTAATAATACATTCAAATCAAATAAATTGTTACCGGCGAGATGGGGACTCTCAATCCCTATATCGGTAAATTTCAGCAGAAGGGTGAGGACTCCGAAATATCTTCCGGGCACCGATATCCTCGTGCAGGGAGCAGCGCCGGATTCGATCAAGAACATAAACAACCAAAGTACATTCGGAATATCGTTCAAGAAAAACAGTAAGTCACGCTCGAAATTAGTGAAATACACACTCGATAAATCATCTGCGAATTTGAAGATACTGAATCAAGAAGGAAGTAATTCCCAGATATTGAATAAGAGGTCTACATCTTATAACGGTGGATTTTCATACAATCTGCCGATTAAACGAAAGTCAAAAATCAAACCGTTCTTCTGGACCAAACCGCTTCCGTGGCTCGGCACAAAATTGGCGAACGAGCGGTTTAATTATTATCCGAATTCGTTCACATGGAGTTTTAACGCAACAGAATCAAAAAGTAATACATCGCCGCGCAGAGGCCTTCCTACCGAATCCTACCTGTTTAATGTGGTAAGAAATCTCAAAACGGGGTTTCCCATATTCAGATCTTTTAACTTAAATTACGGTAGAGGATGGACGAATGATCTGAGTGATCTGAGAACCAATAAAACCGCGATTTACTCGGGCGATCTCGGCACTTTATTAAATGCCAACGAGAGTTTTTCCGCAAAGTGGAATCCGAGGATATTCAGTTGGATGCAGACAAACTTCGGATATAACAGCAATTACAGACTACGGCATGTCCGACAGAGAAGCAGTAATGATATTTCGAACCAGAAAGATTTCAATACCAGTCTGAATTTCGATTTGAAAAAATTCCTGGCACTATTCGATTCCGGTAAAAAGAAAACGGCTAAAAAGCCAACATCAGCAGGTCAAAGGAGAAGCTCGAGGCGAAAGACTAAAGAGAAAGAAGTGGAGGAAGATAAGAAAGAGGCTAAAAAGGAACGGGACAACCCGACTATCGCAGAATTGCTGGGAATGCTTTCCAAGAAACTTCAACCTGTAAATATCAGTTACTCCACCGGTAGAGGTCTCTCAAACCCGGCAGTCATAGGCGAGCCAAATTTGGGATATAAATTTGGATTTTCGGATGACCCGGGAGTTGAAAAATCAGAAGAGATAGTCGCTGAGAATACGAGGGGAGAAACGACCAACTTTACGTCGAGAAGCGGATTGAATCTGAGCAGAAACGTAACATTAGGCTTTTCTTATGGAAGCAGTGAAAGGAAGAACCGTACTTCGGCAAGCAACTTGAATACAATTCAAACGCGGGATTTCTTTCCGATGGGTGATGGAGGAGAAGATGGAATCCCGTTTCCGAGCTGGAACCTTCGAATTTCCGGTCTTGAAAAACTCCCCCTTTTCTCCAGCATCGCAAAAAGTGTGAGCCTGGAGCACGGGTTCGGCGGTAAAGAGAACAAGAGAATATTGGAGACGATCAGGTCTACAGGGGTTGAGGGGATTGACACGACGATCACAGAGGTTACAGGGCGCGATTTCTCCAAGTCATGGCAACCTCTGGTAGGAATGAGTTTCAGACTGAAAAAAAATATCACGGCGAACTTCAGGTATAATAAGTCAACCTCTACATCGAACTTTTTCGGAATTACGAAAGGAACCCAGATACTCAACTCTTCAAACATTTCGATAACGGCAAATTATTCAAGACGCGGGGGGATGAAAATTCCGATTTTCTTTCTCAGGGATTTCAAATTCGATAACCAAGTGTCTTTTTCTCTGACTTACAACAGAAGCACGAGCGAAACGCTCTCGAGAACCGGAGCTGGAGATGGGGAATTTGCACTTCTAAATCTGTCAAGAAGATGGACACTTCAACCGCAGATGAGTTATTCATTCAGCTCGAAACTTAACGGGGGACTATTTTTCGAATTTGGAAAAACAGAAACTATTCATGGAACCACCAGCTTCAGAGATTTCGGTTTGACGGTCAACATAGCGATCAGGGGTTGATTATTTGAGGAGAACACACTCGCCGTTACAATCATTATTGATCCTTGCTGTCATCGCAGGCTGCGGGAGCGGAAAACCTGATTTTGACAACCTAAAGGCATTCAGTTACCTTGTAAAACAATGCGAGTTCGGACCGCGTAACCCGGGCTCACAGGGGCACAAAAATACTCTGGAATATCTTGTCGGTGAACTCGAAGCGACTTCCGACTCGTTGAAATTGCAGGAGTTCACTCACCTTGACGAGAGCTCGGGCAGAGTCTATAACCTCACAAATATCATCGCCTCGTTCGATCCGTCAAATCCAGTAAGAGTTATAATCGGCGCTCACTGGGATACGCGTCCCCGCTCCGATTACGATGCCGATCCCGCCAAACGCGCTCAACCGCTGTTAGGTGCAAATGACGGAGCAAGCGGCGTTGCCGTGTTGCTCGAGCTGGCGAGGATTATGCAGCAAAATCGACCGGCGGTTGGAGTTGACATTATCTTATTCGACGGTGAGGATTTCGGCGAAGAGGGCGACTTGGACAGGTACTTCCTCGGTTCGAGACATTTCTCGAAAAATTTCACCGGGCAAAAACCTGAATGGGCGATTATTATAGATATGGTAGGAGACGCTAATCTCGAGCTGCCTATCGAGAGGTATTCCTATGAACATAACAGAGAGCTCGTTGAAAGAGTCTGGAGCGCAGCGGAGCGAGCAGGGGCACACCAGTTTAAAAGAAATCTCGGAAGTTACGTAGAGGACGATCATCTTATGCTTTTTAAACACGCAGGAATACCGGCAATCAACATAATAGACATGGATTATGTACAGGGGGGTGTTAACTTGTGGCACACATCGCTTGATACACCGGAGAGGTGCAGCCCTGAAAGTCTTGGCGCCGTTGGCAGGACACTTATAGAATTGATTTACTGATAAGAGAAAAAATCATGATCATAGCATATACGAATGAGGAAAGTACGGATAATCAAAGAGTCCGGCATGAACCGGCGAAGGCAGAGTTATTTTAAGTTCCTTTAGAAAAGATATAGCGAGATTCTATCTCACAAGATTTTCGCGGGATAACAAAAGTCTCAATACTCCTTTTTCAGTAGGAAGGAGTATCGAGAAGAGTTCCGGAGTGCTAATCTGTATGCCCGATGACTTAAATCAATTCAGAGTAGCAAGGTATGTGTTCAAGAAGATATTCGAATCACCGGTATCAAGTCGAGTGACGGTTATATTGACGGAAGAAACCAACGAAGAGTTTAAGATAGATACCAACGCCCGGGAGATTGTAATCAAAAATTCCGATATATCTTTCTGGCAGCTGCCGAAATCCAACTGGATATCGGACAAAGCTCTAATTACCTATGATCTGACTGTGGACTTAAACACCGATTTCTGCCTGTATGCCGCCTACATTTGCAGGGCAGTCGGTCATAAGCTGCTCATCGGTTTTGCCTGGGAAGGAGCCGATCAGTTTTATAATATACTATTGAAGAGAACAGGGATTCATTCTAATTTGGAGAAGACTTACAGGACTATCAGAGACGAGTTCACCAATTTGATACCCCTTGAACAGAAAAGAAAAGATCAGGATAAATAAAATAGCGGAAAGAGATAAGAATAAGCGTAAATTAGAAACCCGAACCGTATCGCGTCCGGAAGGGATTAAAATCTTATGAGATTAGCCCTGTTTGAAGATGAGTTTTCACCGCGGTTGAACCCCCTGGTTCACCTGCGACCTGTGTATGATCTGAAATTCGGAATCAGTTCTATCCGTGAGAAATACGAGAAAATATTCACAGATGAGTTCATCTCCCTTCACTGCCGGCCGGAACTGGTTGACGTTCTTGCCGAACGTTATCCCAAAGCGGAGATCAATACCTATTCGGCAGATAAATATGTTCTGATTAACGGCAGATGCATTATAGCCGAGACTCATGTTAATAAAATAATCACGGATAGTGACTCGCTGTACATGAATAACGGTGTGGTTGCGGCGGCGGTATTGTCGGGTGATAATCTACAAAAACTCAGGGATGCCGGAAGCAGTTTGTTAAGCCGAAAGGATTTTCCCGATTTAATCGAAAATGAGATCAGTTGTACGTGGATAGATTATCCATGGGACCTTTTTCTCAAAAACGGTGAGGAGATAAGTCGAGAGTTTACAGGAAGCGGCATTAACGGTGAAGTTTATGATGGCGCGAAAGTTATAAATAAAGAAAACGTTTTAATCGAAGCCGGGGCGACTGTTAAGCCGGGGGTTGTCATTGACGCGGAGAAAGGTCCTGTAATAGTTTCGCGCGGGGTTCAAGTTATGCCTAACGCATACGTGCAGGGACCGGCATATATCGGGGAGAACAGCCTGATAAAAGCCGGGGCAAAGATATACGGGGGAACGTCCATAGGAGAGCAGTGCAAAGTAGGCGGAGAGGTTGGAGATTCTATTATTCATTCATATACCAACAAACAGCATGACGGGTTTCTGGGGCACTCATATCTCGGTAAATGGGTGAACCTCGGCGCCGGTACGAACAACAGCGATCTCAAAAATAATTACGGGAACGTGCGTTTCTACGTGGAAGGCGAATCGATCGATACCGGATCGATGTTCTGCGGATTGCTGATGGGAGACCATTCGAAAACCGGTATAAACAGTATGTTCAACACCGGAACGCATGTGGGGGTCGCCTGTAATCTTTTCGGGAGTGAATTCCCTCCCAAGTTCGTACCCTCGTTTTCGTGGGGCGGCGCGAAAGGGATGGAAGAACATAAAATAGAAAAAGCAGTTGAAACAGCACATCGGGTGATGGCGAGGCGGGACGTAACGATGACGGACTCAATGGCTGATCTGTTCAAAACACTGTTTGATAAAACGATGAATGAGCGGAAAAAAGTTTTCTCCTCTCTGTAAATATCTATGAACATACGGCTGCAATCTCTCATATCTTCGGCGGAAAACGTAAGTAAATCTCCCATAGTTAACCACACACTTCGAGTTATTACCGGAATTCGCGTGAAACAGATGATCATACTTCTAATAACGATAATTTTTATCGGTCTTGCCCCATTTAAAAGCGCAACTGGAATAGATGATGTGCTGTCGGAGACGACAACCGTGTATGGAACAATTACGGAAGCTTCTACCGGTGAATATGTCTATGGCGCAAATATCTTTTTGAGAGGTACTACTTTAGGCACGGTAAGCAACGTCGAAGGGTTTTATTCTATGCCTAATCTACCTCCCGGGGATTACACTCTTATAGTTAGTTTCATTGGATATTCGAAACATGAAGAGAATTTTGAGCTCAGAAAAGGAAAATCTTTACGCATGGACGTCAGTCTTTTTCCGGTTGATTTAGTTGGTGAAGGTATAATTGTGACGGACGAGCTTGCGGAATTTGAACATAATATCAATATATCAACAATTTCAATTAGTCCGAGACAGATAAAATCACTTCCACATATCGGAGAGGTAGACCTGTTCAGAGCGCTGCAATTTTTGCCCGGCGTGGCAGCGCAAAACGATTATTCATCAGGATTGATTGTCAGGGGTGGAAACACAGATCAGAATTTAATATTGTTAGATGGGATAACAGTGTATAATCCATCTCATTTGGGTGGGTTTTTCTCGACATTCATCACAGAGGGGCTTCGTGAAGCGGAGCTCATGAAGGGAGGTTATTCGGCAGAATACGGAGGTCGGCTTTCATCTGTTCTCGATATCAAAACAAAGGACGGTAATAATAAAAGGCTTGCCGGTTCTATGGAGATAAGTCTCGTCTCGTCAAAGTTGTTGCTTGAAGCGCCTATCTGGAAAGGAGGTTGGCTCTTCGCCGGAAGGCGAACATATCTCGATAAGGCATTGGATGCATCACGAAAGTTGGGGATAAGTGATTTCGAATTTCCTTATTATTTTTATGATCTTCAGGCAAATATTTATCAGGATCTATCGCCTAACGACAGATTACGTATCTCCGCATATTATGGAAATGACGTTCTTGATTGGGAGGAAGCAACAGCGAATATAGACTGGGGAAACCGAACCGTATCCACACGCTGGAGACATCTGTTCAGTGACCGGTTATTTTCAACGTTTATGATAGCCCGAAGTAAGTTTTCAGTTCACTTCAATATTGGGGGAGAGGATGCCTTGATTGGAGTCGACAGAGTCAGGGATTGGACGGCAAAGGGCGACTTAACATATTTTAGAACCGAGGATCACGAGATAAGTTTCGGCGCAGAACTCAAAGATTTGAGAGTAGAATTTTTTCAAAGTTTCGACCACATAGAGCAATTCCGAATAGTTCAAAGTCCTAAGTTTTATGCATTTTATGTCAATTCAAGATTGTCACTTCCGGGCTGGGTCATGCAGACTGGGTTAAGGTCAACCTACTATAATGAATCAACCGACAAATTGACATTTGCTCCGAGGGTGGCGGTTAAAAAAGTCATTTCTGACTTTAATGCGTTCAATTTTTCGATTGGCAGGTATTATCAATATATCTATACTTTCAACGATGAATTTTCATTCCAAATAGTTGACTTCTGGTTCGCAATAGATAAATCAGTCCCTAATCAGTATGCAGACCAGATAATGTTTGGTTATGAGACATCGTTTTCGGGTTTTGACAGGGTGACAGCAGAAACGTATTATAAGAAGATGCACAATTTGTTGGTCGGAAGACCTGTATTTGCAGCATTTGACGAACAATTACTCGATCCCAGTGTAGCGGATATGTTCGAAGTAACTGAAGCGGAAGCATTTGGATTCGAACTCTTCTTCGAAAAAAAGGTAGGTTCGATGAACGGAAATTTCTCATATACCCATTCCTATGTCATTAAACAAATTGCAAACGAACCGAGGTATTGGGCGAATTGGGACAGAAGGCATACATTAAAGGGAGTCCTGAACTACCATAAATCCAAATCAACTCAGTTCGGATTTAGCTGGGTTTACACCACAGGATTTCCTTTTACTCAGCAGTTGGGAACTTATGCATATTGGGAACCTGAATACCGGCAACCGGAATATGACCTGATCCCGGGTTCGAGAAATAATTCACGGTTGCCGTATAACAACAGAATTGACTTCAGCATTACAAGGCATAAAAAAATTAAGGGAGCTAATGTAGATTATTATTTTCAGGTAATTAATGTTTTAAATAGAAAAAACCTATTTGCCGTCAGCTGGGATATTGAGGATACGGAGAATGGAAATATTGTTGAACGAAGTGATCTTAGGGGAATTCCGTTGTTCCCCACCATCGGAATTAGGGCAGAATTTTGAGTAGAAAGAACATAATAGCTCTGATATTTTTATCGGTAGGTTCGACCGGTTTATTCTATTGTGATTCGATATTAGACTTACCGGATCCGGTGCAATTCGAAGAGAAGATCGTTCTAAACGGTAATCTTGTATTAGGAAGTTCGAATCTTCTTATCAGGTTGGATGTTGCCACGGCTATAGAAGACAATTTTGATACACTAAGCACGGCGCTGAGTGGCGCGACTGTGATCCTGAAGTACGATACTACCGTAGTTGTGGTTGAAGAGACTAAAGCAGGCTTGTATGAATATTCGGATAGTTCATTCCTGATAGAGAGCGGAAAATCATACACTATTGAAGCATCTGATGATGTTCATGATCCGGTTACTGCAACTACAACCGTTCCTTATCCTATCAGTTTGATAGATATGTCATCGGAATTAAACGACGGTGATTCTCTTACCTATATACCGGCGAGCGACACGGCGCAGTTTCTTGTTCCTTACTTATTTTCATTTAAGGTAATGTCAACCGTCGAAGGAGAATTTCCATCTCTGATTCGACTCGTAAATAGGGCATTGGAGCCGAGTAGGGAAACTATGATCACCGAAGACAATGAACTGAAAGCTTTTCTTTTTAAGTGGAACTTCATCGGTGATGAAAATGACGAAGATATTGACAAAAGAATACGTACGCGGAACAGAATAATTTTCAACAGTGTGGATCCCGACGCAGAATATAAGATGGGATGGATCTTCTACACCTTTTACGGTTGGCAGTTATTTGAGGTTTATGCCCTTGACCGGGCATATTATAATTATCATATCAGGAACATAGAAGATGCTCCTACTGATCCGAATTATCTTCCGGAAAGCAACGTAATTGGGGGATATGGACTGTTATTTTCGTCCTATCGAGTGAGTATAAACTTTTTTCTTGAACGCCCCTAAAGCTATCTCCTCTGGCATTCTGGTTAAAAATTTTAATCATACTAATAAAATGGCATAAAAAACGGTTCAGATCGGCTTTTTGAGCTCTTTTTCCGTCTTCCGGGCAATATCAGTCCTGATTTGTTGATATTCTTGCATCATACACGATATTGGGTTCAGAATATTCTTACATACCCGATAATTTAATTAAAAGGGCTTAGGTAAAAGAATGGTGATAAGAAAAAGAGATAATATGGTTTTGAGAAGAAGTCCGGAGAGCGATCCGAACGAGCTCGACGTAAACGAACTAATTCCGGTTCACAGCTCGAGAATGAGCGCCGATGCGGAAAATAAAAATCTCAATTCCCAAGATTTTGACGGGGCGGTCGCCGCAATATGGGATGTGTTGAAAAGCAAGTCGGAGAACTTGCCTTCAACTCATCACCGCGATTTGACCGAGGATATGGAACCCAAACCGGTATCTGATGCTTGAGGGTACCAAACGGAATTGTTACCTCTACCGGTTTATTGGGGCCCTCACTGAGCGTCCCTCTCTGATTTAATTCAGGAGGGGCGCTGCCCTCTTTTATAGCTGCCTTTAAATCCAAAAACCGTTAAAACGGTTGGATGATAACATGGAATTATCACTGACCCCTGACTTAAGTCAGGGGTCAGCAAAAATAACCACACAGGCTTAAACCATTTCAATGGTTTTATACTGAGTGGGAGTCAGGACCACCGCCGTTGGCGGGACTTCGCTTGCCCTGCGGGTCATTCCCGAGTAATCTCAGCTTGCATTTCAGTGAATCTATAGAGTAATTTCATCTGACTTTTTGGGGAGTAACGGGGAATTATTTTAGTGAGCGATAATTGAATATCATAGTCTGTATGAAGTCGGTACCCAGTTCGGAGACGAAGGTAAAGGTCAATTCGAATGGAAAATCTATAGACGAAACCGACATTGTTTACGAGATTAATCCCTATGACGAATATGCCCTTGAAGAGGCGATCAAGATCAAAGAAGCCCACGGGGGAAAAGTGGTTATAATCACTCTTGGAGCTCCAACGGCTACGCAAAACATAAGAAAAGGGCTTGCGATGGGCGCTGATGAAGCTGTGCACCTGATATGCGAAAATATCGAACTTGCCGATTCCGCAATTGTAGCGGATCTACTTGCTGCGGCAATAAAAGAGATGGAATTCGACATCATATTTTGCGGTAAAAAGGCAATAGACTGCGATAACCATCAAGTTCCGAACAGGATCGCACAGCTGCTCGGCATTCCCGCCGTGACTGCAATCTCCGGTCTCGAACTCACGCCCGAGAGCGCTAAGGCGACCAGAAATATAGAGGGCGGCTCGGAAACGATTCCGGTTGATTTTCCAGCCCTATTCTCAGCGGAAAAGGGATTGAACGAACCGAGATATGCTTCGCTTCCCGGTATAATGGCAGCAAAAAAGAAACCTATTGATGAGAGGCAGGTTTCAGCAGGAGAACAGCTGCTTGAGCTTATTTCTCTCGAATTACCTCCACCTAAACCGGAAGGGCGCATCGTCGGCGAAGGTCCTGAAGCCGCGGTAGAACTTATCAGAATTTTGCGGGAAGAAGCAAAGGTAATATAGGAGAATATCGAAGAAGTGGCAAAAGGGGTACTTGTATTCGTGGAGCAGAGGGAGGGCGTATTAAAATCTACTGCTTTTGAAGCAGTTACGCTCGGAAAGGAAATTAAATCAACAATAGGTGGAGACCTTGCAGCGGTATTGATCGGGTCGGACGTTGCCGGGATCATCCCGGAGATAAGCGAACAGGGTCTCGACAAGGTTTACATAGCGAACGATGAGGAGTTGAAATTTTACGACGGCGGAAGATATGCCGGCATTATCGAGGAAGCGGCGAATAAGGCTGATCCGGCGGTAATAATAATCGTGGCGTCATCTATGGGGAAGGATATAGCTCCGCGATTGGCTTCAGCGCTCGGAGCCGGTGTAGCGACAGACTGCACGGCTGTTGAGGTTGATGGCGGCAGGATAATAGTCACAAGGCCGGTATACGCCGGAAAGGCATTAGTCAAACTGAAGTTTAAGTCCGATCCGCAGGTTCTGACGATCAGGCCGAACGTCTTTCCGGTCTCACGGCAAGAACCGAATCCCCCGGAAGTGATCAAATTGGAAGCGGGTGACAGGAAGGAACCGGTAGAAAGAGTGGAACATGTTAAGAGCGAACGACCCGAATTGACGGAAGCTTCAATCATCGTATCCGGCGGAAGGGGAATGGGAGGTCCGGAAAATTTCCATCTGACTGAAGAACTCGCCGACGAATTGGGCGCTGCTGTCGGAGCGAGCCGCGCGGTCGTTGACGCCGGCTGGAGACCTCACTCCGAGCAGGTGGGACAGACGGGAAAGACCGTGTCGCCGAATCTCTATATTGCCTGCGGTATTTCCGGCGCCATTCAGCACTTAGCCGGCATGTTGTCCTCAAAAAATATTGTTGCCATCAACAAGGACCCGGACGCGCCCATATTCAAAGTCGCCACTTACGGGATAGTCGGAGACCTTTTCGAAGTAATTCCCAGGATGGTAGAAGAAGTAAGGAAAATTAAGGGCTAACCCTGTTCGGTTTGAAATAAGGAAAAAATTGATATGGAATGCAGTTACGATCAGATAGAAAATACGCTTATTTTCAGGATTGAAGAACATAAATTCGATACGCCGATTGCGACTGAGGTGAAGGAAAAGCTACGGAGTCTTCTCGCGGACGGTGAAATAAAGAACCTGCTGTTCAATCTCTCTTCAGTCAAATCTATCGACAGCAGCGGTCTGAGTTCTCTGTTGTTCGGGAGAAGGCAAATCAGTGACCGGAACGGTAAATGCTTCCTGATCAATCCGCAGCCGAAAGTGGTATCCCTTCTTAAGATAGCGCGGTTGGATTCGGTGTTCGATTCATTCGCCGATGAGGGCAGCGCCCTGAAATCCCTTTAGCGATTTAACAGGTATATTTAAAAAGCCTTCCCGAAAGGGAAGGCTTTTTAATTTAAAGGGGGCAGGAGCACGTATCGAAATAAATGCGGGGGAAACACTTATCTCACGTAACCCCTGCTGTATTTGTTTAAAATCAAGACAAATATATGTGCATCCCATCCGTAAGTCAAGATTTTTTTCTACTCCCAATAGCCTACAGGGGATAGTTGAAGGGGAAATCGCTCTTTATCAGTATTCAGTGAAACTGATTTTTTTAAAAAAATCTTCCTGAGATAGCTTACCCGATGCGAATTGTTCGACGTCCCTTTTTTTCACTCTCATTATAAGTGAACGTAATATGTCATCTGTACGCCGTGCTCTATTTGATTCATCCCAATTCGTCATAACGCATAACCACTCGTTTTGATTAACAAGTCGCAGTGTATGTCCGTAATTTCCGAGCAGAGTGGAAAACGATTTTTTGTAACTCTCGATAGATTTCTTATAATCATCCATTTGTTTTTTCAGTGCTTTTTTCCTGGAATCGATCCTCTCTTTTTGGCTGCTATACGATTTGGTTTCTTTGAATCTTAGCAGGTTGTCGATCTCGAATTGCTGCTCGGACAATCTCATGAGATCATACTCAAGTACGACAAAATTTCTGTCAAAGAAATTTCCACTGTTGTTTACCAAAAACAAAGCTCCGAAACCGTCAAGATATAGACCGTTTACACCCGATCCCGAGTATCTGAATTCAGTGGATTTTCTCGACTGAGATTTCAAGGCAGTGTCAAGAACATAAGTCATTATGTCGATCTGGGATCTCATGTCGTCTTTATCTCTGAGAGAAACGTATTCGATTTTCGAATTAAATTGCTTTGAATTGATTTTCCCCGATTTGAACTTAACGATGTCACTCTTCAGAACTGAATAGAGGTGCAGCGGCGTTCGGTCGGATGAGTCGTATATATAAACCGATATCTTTTCGTTTTTCGAAATCTGACCGATGGCATCCGCGTATATCCCGAGGAAGTCCCTTATTTTTACAGAGGTTTTTTCAAGATATTTTTCTTCATCTTTTACTATCATACATGCCGAAACCGACGGCCTGCTCATTACTGTTTCCAGAAGCATACGAAGTTCATGTATCTGAGAGCATGATTCAAGCCCGCTCTCTATAATTTCCATAGCTTCTTCACGGCGACGAGATTTAAGATAAAAATGGGCCAGATTTAGAAAAGAGAGGTGGTTGCTCTTATCGATCTCAATTGTACGCTTAAAATAGTCTTCAGCCGATTTCAGATTACCTGATTCTCTACTAGCCACCCCGAGCATGTTTAGCAATTGACCAATATGAGCAGCAGCAACAAAGATTTGCTCATCACATTTGACGTTCTTGACAATATCCAGGTATCTTTGTCCGTCTTCACGGGCCAAATCATATTCTCGCATCGACAATTTCACGAAAGTAAGAGTAAAGAGAAGATCAGCCGAGTCAGGACTATTCTTCAATCCTCTTTCAATTATTTTCTCAGACTCAAGGAATCTCTTGCCCTGACTATAGGAATAGGCAAGCAAACTATCGTAACGATTCAGGTAGTTTTCATCTTCATCTGCAAAAGGATACTCATCCTCAAACGGCTCAAGCAGATCAATTGATTTCTTAATTTTGTTGGATTGTATTAATTGCTGAGCATTGTTCAGTACTTCAACCATTGAATTGCTCGCGCTCTTCCCTCTCATACTTGAGC
>JADFGO010000044.1 GCA_022567655.1 Candidatus Neomarinimicrobiota bacterium | reverse complement strand
GTCATTAAAAAAACAGAGGCCGGCCGCCATGCCCACGATCTCGCCCATGCAGCCGCCGGTTCGCATCACCCGCACGGTTCCCAACGCCTCGTGGGTCACGCTGGCGTCGCGCCCGGCCATGAATAGGTTGTCCGTATTGCGAGAGTAAAGACACCGATAGGGTATCCAAAACGGCCGGGGGTAGTCGGTGTAATGGGCCACGGCGATGAAGGCGTCGCCCTGGAAGCCCTTCTCGTAGCGTGGTTCGGGCAAATGCAGGTCCATCTGCCATCCGGTGGGCACGCAGCCATCGGAAAACGTCCGGCCGGAGACGAGGTCTTCCTTAGTGAGAACCACCTCGCCCAGCAGCCGCCGTGATTCCCGCTTGCCGGAAACGTGGGCCGCCCAATGCAGCCGATGGTTGGGGTAAATCCTGTCGACGTTCTTGAGGCAGTCCCAGGCGCCGTACATGGCCAGGAAGTTCCAGTCGCGGATGTACTCGCTCTTTTCGAACGGGTCGTGGTCGAAGCCGCTCTCCCAATACCAGCCGCCCAGTTGGAGCAGCCCGGATTCCCCCCGGTCGCGGCCGGGAAACGGCTTGTCGCTCAAATCCAGCGCCCAAGGACAGCGAGGGAAGTCGACCGGTTCGTCCGTCTCGACCGCATGCCAAAGATTACAACGGCCCATGTGGCCTAGCAGCGTCATCTCATGATCGGCCCCGGCCAGGAAGCCGATCGAGCCGTCGCCCGTGCAGTCGGCGAACCAGCGTCCGGTAAGTCGAACGCGGCGTCCGGTTTGCGTTTGTTGGGCGATCACCGCGCGAATGCGTCGGGCGTCCATCTCCACGCCGTTAGCCCGATGCGACACAAAGAGCGCGACATTCTCCTCCGCTCGGACCAAGGCCAGCTTCTTGTCGTCTTCGTAGAGGTCGGCCGTGTTGGCGGAGCCGTAGTGGGCGGCCTTTTCCTGTTCCAATTCGGCCACGATGTCGCCTACTCGCGGGTAAGGAGGCAGGTTTCGAGCGCCTTGCAGCCAGACGCGAACCTCGGAACTGTTGTTGCCGCCCAGCACTGGGCGGTCTTGCACTAAGGCAACCTTCAGCCCCAGTCGGGCGGCCGACAGCGCGGCGCACGTGCCGGCGATTCCCCCGCCGACCACGACCAGGTCAAACTGGCCCGCCTGCCGCGGCTCGTCGGGTAGGCCCAGCAGCCGGCGTCGGAAAGCGGCCAGCTCGGGTCCAGCGTCGGGCGGGTTGAGATTCGGATCGGCCGTCAGCAGAATCGCGTCCACGCGGCCCTCGAAACCGGTCAGGTCGTGCAGGGCCAGCGTGATGCGGCGATGGTCGTCGGCCACGTCGATCCGGCCGGCCGTTTGCCAATGCCAGTCGGCGTCTTCCGCTCCGAGGATCGTATCGAGCCGCTTTCCGTCGATGACGAGTTGGAATCGGCCCGGCGTCCCGCTCAAGTTGAAGCTGGTTCTCCACGGTCCGATCCAATCGCGCGTGCGGACCAGCAGGCGATAGGTTCCGGCGCGGGGTAGTTCGACGATCGTCGTCGCGTCGTCAACGGGACGGCCCAAGCCGTGGGCCAATAGATAGGGCGAACCCATCTGGTCCATGAATTGGCAATCGTGTACCCAGCCGCCGAAGTCGTCGAAGCGTTCCGCCT
>JADFGO010000043.1 GCA_022567655.1 Candidatus Neomarinimicrobiota bacterium | reverse complement strand
AAAGTATGGACTATCTGCGGCTGTCGATTAAATACATGATGTTTGATCTGGAAGCGACACGTCGTGAAAACAACTACTTACGCAAAATGATCGACAATGAGACCAAACGCCCCGATCAAAATGATCACTTCGAACCCCCGGAGTAATAACAACCCCAGAGTAAAAACAACTCCCCTGCTGTAAAATATAGACAGATCAATCCATTTCCGGGGGTGATCTTTTGGCGGGTTGTGGGTTTGGGGGATTGAGGCCGATTGGAAAAAACGCTTATTGATTGTGTTTGAGATATTTACAGATTAATCAGCCGATGGGAACCAGAAAGATTTTGTCCCGAGGTGATATAGGCCTTTTAGCGGATATGATTGATTAGTCTGAGACCGACCCCCTGATCGAAGACCGGCTGCCCCATTCTTGGTGAGCGGCCGGTCTTCTTTTTTTTGGGGGATTAGGGATAAATGGGTCTTGAGGGGTTGTCAATGGGGTGTGAGTTTGTATACTGCTCGACTCGATTCAATACAAGGAACGAGGACTCTATATGCCGACGATGAACCAGTTAATCCGTAAGCCCCGCCGGGCGGTCAAAGTTCAATCACGCGTGCGTGACTTGGGCGGTTCGCCCCAGAAGCGTGGTGTGTGTTTGCAGGTGCGTACAGTGACGCCTAAGAAGCCCAACTCGGCGCTTCGCAAAGTCGCCCGCGTGCGTTTGTCCAACGGCAACGAAGTGACGGCTTACATTCCCGGCGAAGGCCACAACCTCCAGGAGCATAGCATTGTGCTGGTGCGTGGTGGTCGTGTGCGTGACCTTCCCGGTGTGCGTTACCACATTGTGCGTGGCTCGCTCGATACGCTGGGTGTGGATGGTCGCAAGCAGTCGCGCTCCAAGTATGGCACCAAGAGCAGCAAGTAAACAGAATCTAATTTTTCGCAAAGGCAAGTAATCCCGCCACGTGAGCGGGGTGAACGACCACCTCCACCCCACCCCGGAGTTTTGCTCTTGGGAAACCAGGTGTGTGTGTTAGGCGAGCCAATCAAGAAAGAGCGCTATCATGGCTGGACGTATTACCAAGGCGGAGGCGCAACTGAAGCCTGATCCGCGTTACGGAAACAAGCACCTTTCTCGTTTTATCAACTGCATTATGCTCGACGGCAAGAAGGCTGTGGCGCAACGTGTGGTTTATGCCGCGTTTGATCTCATCGAAGAGAAGACCAAGGGCGAACCGACCGCGATTGAAGTGTGGGAGCGTGCTATTGAGAATGTAAAGCCTCGGGTGGAGGTTCGTTCCAAGCGTGTGGGTGGCGCCAACTATCAGGTTCCGATGCAGGTGAGTCGCAAGCGTACGCAGAGCCTGGCGTTTCGCTGGATTATTACCTCGGCGCGTCAGGATAAAGGTAAGCCGATGGCTCAGCGTTTGGCCAAGGAGCTTTACGACGCTTCGCGCAGCGAGGGCAAGGCGATGTCGATTCGCGAGCAGACCCACCGCATGGCGGAAGCGAACAAGGCGTTCGCTCACTTCAGAATTTAGAGCGGAGTAAAGCGGTTCAAAGGTTATGAAAAAAGAAAAGAATTTAAATAACGTGCGAAACATAGGGATCATGGCGCACATCGATGCCGGGAAAACAACGACGACCGAGCGGATTCTCTTTTACACCGGTAAGCTTCACCGGATGGGAGAGGTTCATGACGGCGCCGCGACCATGGACTGGATGGAACAGGAAAAAGAGCGCGGGATAACCATAACCAGCGCTGCCACTTCCTGCGAGTGGGAAGGCCATCAGATAAATATTATAGATACACCGGGGCACGTGGATTTTACCATGGAGGTAGAGCGCTCTCTGCGCGTACTCGACGGAGCGGTCGCTCTCTTCTGCGCGGTCGGCGGAGTTGAACCGCAGTCCGAGACCGTATGGCATCAGGCTGATAAATACGAGATCCCGAGAATCGCCTTTGTCAATAAGATGGACAGGGTGGGAGCCGATTTCAATTTTGTAGTAGATATGATAAAGGAAAGGTTGGGAGCAAACCCGATTCCTATTGTCCTTCCAATCGGCTCAGGCGAGATGTTCAACGGTCTCATTGATCTGCTCGAAATGAAGACCGTTCTTTATAACACTTCCTCGTTAGGAGTGACGTTCGATTACGGCGAAATCCCGAACGATCTCGTTCCGGAAGCTGAAGCTGCGAGAAAACATCTTATAGAAGAAGCGGCGACGTACGACGATCACCTGTTGGAGGATTACCTCGAAGGTAACGAGGTTTCGAAGGAGAGGGTGCTTGCAGCGCTGCGGAAAGCAACGATAGCCAATCAGGTCATTCCCGTTATCTGCGGTTCGGCGTTCAAAAACCAGGGCGTGCAAAGACTGCTGGACGCGGTAAACCATTTCCTGCCTTCTCCGCTCGATCTGCCGCCTACAAAGGGAATTCACCCGCATACGGGAGAAGAGATAGAGCGTATGGCGAGCGACGACGAGCCGTTCAGCGCCTTGGCGTTCAAGATAGTAACCGACCCATACGTCGGCAGGCTCACTTACATTCGTGTATATTCCGGCAGGATATCCAAGGGGGACCACGTATATAACGTTTCGAACGATAAGAAAGAACGTATCAGCAGGATAATGCTGATGCACGCAAATAAACGCGAAGACCTGAGCGAAGTCGGAACCGGAGAAATTTGCGCCATAGTCGGACTGAACAGGACGAAAACGGGGGACACGATCTGTTCCAAAGACGACCCGATAATTCTTGAGTCGATGCATTTCCCGGAACCGGTCATATCCGTTGCGATCGAGCCGGTATCAAAAGCGGATCAGGATTCTCTCTCTTCCGGGCTGACAAAACTATCGGAAGAGGACCCGACGTTCAAGATCAGGACGAACGAGGAAACGGGACAGACTATCATCTCCGGAATGGGCGAGCTTCATCTGGATATCTTAGTAGATAGACTCCTCAGGGAGTTCAAGGTACATGCAAAAGTCGGTCGTCCGCAGGTAGCGTACAAAGAGACTATTATGAAGAAAGTCGAGGCTGAAGGCAAATTCATCCGGCAGAGCGGCGGCAGGGGACAATACGGACACTGTAACATCATTCTTGAGCCTAACGAACCCGGGAAGGGATATGAATTTTTTGACAAGATAGTGGGGGGATCGATACCGAGAGAATATATTTCGTCGGTATCGGCGGGGATAAAAGAAGCCCTGTCAAACGGCGTTGTCGCAGGCTTTCCGCTTATAGACGTGAAGGTTACGCTGGTCGACGGTTCTTATCATGATGTTGATTCTTCCGAAATCGCATTTAAAGTAGCCGGCTCGATGGCGCTTCAGGATGGCGCAAAGAGGGCATCACCGGTCATACTCGAACCGATAATGTCGATTGAGTCTATTACTCCTGAAGAATATCTCGGCGACGTATCGGGCGATATCTCCTCGCGCAGGGGAAAGGTTCAGAGCATGATTCCACGCAATAACGCACAGGCTGTATCCGCCCTTGTACCGCTTGCCCAGATGTTCGGATACGCAACGGATTTAAGGTCGATGACACAGGGACGGGCTGTATTCACCATGCAATTTTCACATTATGAGAAACTTCCGAAGCAAGTTGAGGAAAAAATTCTTGAAAGCGTTGGAGCAGTCAAGGTTGCCTGACGCAAACAAAATCAGGAGGAGATAGATGGCTAAGGAAAAGTATGAGAGGACTAAGCCGCACGTAAACGTAGGCACTATCGGTCACGTTGACCACGGAAAGACGACGCTGACATCGGCGATAACATTGTACCTCAGTAAGAAGGGCTTAGCCGATGCGCGTTCGTTCGATTCGATAGACAACGCCCCGGAGGAGAAGGAGCGCGGCATCACTATCGCCACGGCTCACGTGGAGTACGAGACGGAAGAGCGTCACTACGCCCACGTTGACTGCCCGGGACACGCCGATTATATCAAGAACATGATAACGGGCGCGGCTCAGATGGACGGCGCGATACTCGTAGTATCGGCTGCCGACGGTCCTATGCCTCAGACGCGTGAGCACGTGCTTTTAGCGCGTCAGGTGAACGTACCCTCCATAGTAGTCTATCTAAATAAGACCGACATGGTCGATGATCCCGAGCTGATAGAATTAGTCGAGCTCGAGCTACGTGAGTTGCTCTCGAAGTACGAGTTTCCGGGAGATGATATACCGATAATCAAGGGGAGCGCTCTTGAGGCGTTGAACAACCCCGAGGACGCGGAGAAGACGAAGAGCATCCAGGAGCTTCTCGACGCTGTCGATTCTTTTATACCTATACCCGAGCGTGACATTGACAAGGACTTTTTGATGCCGGTAGAGGACGTCTTCTCTATTACCGGCAGAGGCACTGTAGGGACAGGCAGGATAGAGCGTGGAGTTGTGAAGGTAGGCGACGAGATGGAGCTGGTGGGATTAGGCGCAGACAAGAAAGCGGCTATCACGGGCGTTGAGATGTTCCGTAAGCTTCTCGACAGAGGGGAAGCGGGTGACAACGTCGGACTTCTTATGCGCGGTATCGACAAGGACTACCTGAAGCGCGGGATGGTAGTGTCGAAACCGGGTTCGATAAAACCTCATACGAAGTTCAAGGGAGAGGTGTATATCCTATCGAAGGACGAGGGAGGGAGGCACACCCCATTCTTTAAGGGTTACAGGCCGCAGTTTTACTTCAGGACGACGGACGTTACGGGACTTGTCGAGCTGCCCAAGGACACTGAGATGGTTATGCCGGGGGACAACGTCAGTTTAGAGATCGAGTTGATCACCCCGATAGCGATGGAGAAGGAACTCCGGTTTGCTATCCGCGAGGGTGGACACACCGTCGGCGCGGGCGTAGTAACCGAGATCATGGAGTAATATGCAAAATCATCTAACAACTGTCATTCTAACAGATGTAGGGACAATTCAAGAATTGTCCTTTGGGATAACACCCCCCGTCCGGCAGCTGCCGGACACCCCCCTCAAAGGGGGAGGAGGCGGTATTAGTGTGGCTACGCCACAGCTACAAAGGCCATTGAGGAGTAATATTGAGGGATAAGATAACACTCGAGTGTACGGTTTGTCACCAGAGGAACTACGACACTACCAAGAACAAACGACTTCATCCGGACAGGGTAGAGTATAAAAAATATTGTAGGTTCTGCGGGAAACATACCACCCATAAAGAGACCAAGTAGTTTTTGTCGTATTCCGTTTTAAGTTCGCATAGAAATCGAGGGGATTCTCCGGGTATGATCAAGAAACTTTCGCACGGACACTTTCTTGTGACATTTCCATTTCATGGGTGGATTGTCGCAGCCGAATCGAATAGGCCTGTAGCTCCAATTGGTAGAGCGCCGGTCTCCAAAACCGGATGTTGGGGGTTCGAATCCCTCCAGGCCTGCTAAGGGGGAGATAGACGGAAAAGAGTCATGATTAGAAAACTGAGAGAATTTTTTGAAGGAGTTGTATTTGAAATGAAGAAGGTCTCCTGGCCCGGCTGGGAAGAACTAAAAGGCTCTACAACGGTAGTGCTCGTATTATCTGCGATCCTTGCGTTGTTCCTTTTCGGGATCGACAGGTCGTTGGCAGGAGTTATTAGATTACTCTTACAGTAAGAAAAATGGCGAACAAGAAAGAAAATAAGAAAGATTTGGTGAAGAGGGATCCCGTAGAGAAGGTGATACAAGGCTCCTCAATGGAGATAGACGAGGAACAGCTGCCCTACGTCGAAGAGGAGGAACCCGTCGTCGAAGCTGCTGAGGTCGAACCGGCTGAGGAGGAAGAGTCCGATGAGCCGAAGATCGACGTCGGCAGGGCAAAGTGGTACGCTATCAGAACTTTCAGCGGTCAGGAAAACAAGATAATGGATTCGCTTTTAGCGGCGATAAAGCGCGAGAAAATGGACGACCGGATCTTTGAAGTGCTTGTCCCCACGGACAACGTGATAGAGATGCGTGACGGTAAAAAGCGGTCAAGAAAGAAAGTCTTCTTCCCGGGTTACGTGCTCGTGCAGATGGATCTCGACAAAGAGACACGTTACCTGATAGAAGACGCATACGGAGTCTTGAATTTCATCGGTCCGGGAAACAACCCCCAATCTCTTCACGAAAAGGAAGTGAAACGGGTGTTAGGGGATTCCGATGAGAGTAAGCACAAGAGCGTCATGGCTGCTCCGTTCAGCGTAGGCGACTCCATAAGGGTAACGGACGGGCCGTTCAACGACTTCACGGGTTTTGTTCAGGAAATCAACGAAGAAAAACAGAAAGTCAAAGTTATGGTATCCATATTCGGGAGAGCAACTCCCGTGGAGCTGGACTTTCTTCAGGTAGAATTAGAGAAGTAGGGGATCATGGCAAAAAAAATCGATGCTAAGTTCACGCTGCACATCAAAGGCGGGCAGGCGTCACCGGCTCCGCCGGTAGGACCCGCACTGGGTCAGCATGGCGTTAACATTATGGAATTTTGCAAGGCGTATAATTCACGCACTGAAAATATGCGCGGGTATATAGTGCCGGCAGTCATAACGGTGTACGTCGACAGGTCATTTTCATTTATTACCAAGACTCCTCCGGCGTCGGATCTTCTGCTCAAAGCGGCTAAGATCGAAAAAGGCTCCGGCGAGCCGAACAAGGAGAAGGTCGCGGACATCAGGAGCAATGATGTCAGAAAGATCGCCGAGATGAAGATGGAGGATCTAAACGCCAACGATATCGAACAGGCGATGAAGATCATAGCCGGAACCGCCAGAAGCATGGGGATTCTAATAGAGGGCAGATAATATGGCGCATTCAAAACGATATAAACAAAGTCTGGCGAATATAGACAGGACGATGGAATATCCGCTTGAAGAAGCCGTAAACATGTTAAAAGATCAGCAGGCGGCAAAATTCGATGAAAGCGTCGAATTATCCATCAATCTGGGCATAGACCCGAAACATGCCGACCAGCAGATCAGGGGAACGGCATCGCTCCCGCACGGCGTGGGCAAAGATGTTAAAGTATTAGCGATCGCAAAGGGCGATAAACAGAAAGAGGCGGAAAAAGCCGGCGCGGACATGGTCGGCTACGAAGAGTATCTGAAGAAAATAGAAGAGGGCTGGACCGATTTCGACGTTATGGTGGCTACTCCGGATACAATGGGCGATCTGGGGAAGTTAGGAAGGATACTCGGACCAAGAGGACTGATGCCTAATCCGAAGAGCGGCACCGTCACAATGGATATTGGAAAAGCGGTTAAGGAGTTGAAAGCGGGAAGACTCGAACTGCGGACGGATAAGTACGGAGTCGTACACATTACGGTGGGCAGGCTCTCCTTCGATAGCGACCAGCTGAAAGATAATATAAAAAGCCTTGTGGGAACGATCATGCGTTTAAAACCTGCGGCGTCTAAGGGAGTATATTTCAAAACGATGACACTGTCGTCGAGTATGGGACCCGGAATTAAAGTAGAAAAAAGCTCCGTGGGCGCGTGATGAGGAAAGAATATATAATGTGGCGGTCAGGGCCCCGCTTACTTCGGGGCAGGCAAGCCCCAACCCGCACGATAGATTTGGAGAGATTGATAATATGGAGAGCGGAATAGATGCCTAATCCTCAAAAGATTGAAGCAGTCAAGGAGCTTTCGGAGAAGTTTTCGAAAGCTAAGGGAATCTATTTGACAGACTTCACTCATCTGACAGTTGATGAGGCGGTCGAATTCAGAAAGAGACTAAGAGAGAAGGGGATAGAATATAAAGTAGTCAAAAACAGTTTGATAGACATAGCAGCCGGTGAAGCCAATCTTACCGGCTTTTCCGAATATCTTGTCGGTCCTACCGGTCTTGCGCTCAGCTACGAAGACGCAACGAGTCCGGCGAAGATCATATATGACTTTTCAAAGGAATATGATAAGATGAAGGTAAAAGCTTGCTGGTTCGACGGCGAGCTGTTCGGAGCCGATAAATTCGCCGAGATAGCGAAACTCCCTTCGAGGAATGAGCTCTTAAGCCGTCTTATCGGAGATTTTCAGAGTCCTATGAGGACTCTCGCCGCCACTCTTCAGGCTTCGATGTCGAAGATGGTCGGTGTGTTGACTTCCTTGAAAGAAAATAAAGAGGAGTAAGATTTAAGACTTGGAAAATATAAACATGACAATCAGGAGGATATTTTAATAATGGCAACAATTAAAAAAGATGACGTGCTCGCCTATCTCGAAAAGGCGAACATGCTTGAGATCTCCGAGCTAATAGGCGATATAGAGGAGAAGTTCAGCGTTACAGCAGCGGCGCCTGTGGCGGTTGCAGCTGCAGGAGGCGGAGACGGCGAAGCTGCCGAGGAAGAAAAGACGGAGTTCAACGTCGTGCTTGCCGAAGTTGGAAGTCAGAAGATACAGGTCATCAAAGCCGTTAGAGCAATGACAGACCTCGGTTTGACGGAAGCAAAGGATGTTGTCGATAAGGCTCCCGGTAATGTATTGGAGGGAGTGTCAAAGGATGATGCAGAGAAGGCTAAAGCTGCCTTAGAAGAAGCCGGCGCTACCGTAGAGATCAAATAATCAGTCATTCTGTGCATAGCTATCCGCATTTCCGTATGACATACTACAAGGAGGGACCTTCTTGAAAAGAGTAAAAGGTCAGTACCTTACCCGTCAATCCTTTGCAAAGGTTCGGTCTTCCATAGAGATGCCGAATCTTCTCGACATTCAGCTGGAATCGTACGAAGAGTTTTTACAGCAGAAAGTAGCTCCCGTGGAAAGGGAGAGTAAAGGACTTCAGGCGGTATTTGAAACAGTTTTTCCTATAGAGGATTCACAGGGTCACTATAAGCTCGAATTTATCAATTACATAGTGGGAAGCCCGAAATATTCAATTGAAGAATGCCATGACCGGGGGATGACGTACAACATTCCATTAAAGGCGAGTCTTCGTCTCAGTATTGCCGAAGAAGATAATAAGGATGAGGTCGCCGAAGTAATCGAGCAGGATGTTTTCTTCGGAAACATCCCTTTCATGACGGACAGGGGGACGTTCATCATCAACGGATCCGAGAGAGTGATCGTCAGTCAACTCCACCGTTCTCCGGGCGTGTTCTTCGATCAGAGTATTCACCCTAACGGAACGAAGCTTTATTCAGCAAGGATAATACCGTTCCGCGGGTCGTGGGTCGATTTTACCACCGATATCAATGACGCTTTGTTCGCACTTATCGACAGGCGAAAGAAATTCCCGGTAACGACCCTGTTGAGAGCAATCGGATACTCGAGCAATACCGATATTTTAGAATTATTCGGCATGGCGGAGGAGGTAAAGCTTTCGAGTAGGACGATATCAAAATATTATGAAAAGGCTCTCGCCGAGAATGTAGTTAATAAGGAGACGGGCGAGATTCTCGCAGAAGCCGGTACAAAGCTCGATAAGGAGCTGGTTGCAGCGATGAAGAAAGAGGGGATAAAATCGGTCGGTCTCGTTGTGCCGACTGACGAAAAAGATGCCGACGTTATCAGCAATACGCTTGCAAAGGACGCATCACATGACGAAGAGAGCGCACTCAGGCTTATTTACAAGCAGCTTCGTTCGGGCGAACCGCCGAACCTCGAAACAGCGCGGAAATTTGTTGACAGGCTGTTTTTCAGTCCAGCCAAATACGATCTCGGCATAGTGGGAAGATACAGAATCAACAGGCGTTTCAATCTCTCCACACCCGACGATACAACCGTCCTGACGAGGGAAGACATCGTCGCCATAATCAAGCACCTTCTGGAAGTGAAAAAGGGAAATGAGACTACAGACGACATCGACCATCTCGGCAACAGGCGCATTAAGACTATGGGAGAGCAGCTCAGCAACCAGTTCAGCATAGCTTTCGCCCGCACGGCGAGAACTATAAAAGAGCGAATGAACGTCAGCGATGCCGAGACGCTTACACCCTCCGAGCTGATTAACTCAAGAATAATTACTTCGGTCATAAATACCTTCTTCGGAACAAGCCAGCTTTCCCAATTCATGGACCAGACCAACCCGCTTGCCGAATTGACCCACAAGAGAAGGTTAAGCGCACTCGGTCCGGGCGGACTAACGCGGGAACGCGCAGGATTTGAGGTCAGGGATATTCATTACACTCATTACGGCAGGCTTTGTCCGATCGAGACCCCGGAAGGTCCGAACATCGGTCTGATCTCATCGCTCTGCACTTTCGCAAGGATAAACACTCTTGGTTTCATCGAATCTCCTTATAGAGAGGTGAGCCACAACGGGAAGACGAGAGTAACGAATAAAATAGAGTTCCTCTCCGCCGACGAAGAAGAGAGAAGCATGATAGCGCAGGCGAACGCCGCTCTCGATGACAAGGGACACTTCAGTGAACAGACTACACAAGTGAGAATGAAGGGTGATTTTCCGATAGTCGACGTAAAAGACGTAGACTATATGGACGTTGCGCCGCATCAGATTGTGAGCGCAGCCGCCGCACTGATACCGTTCCTTGAACACGATGACGCCAACAGGGCGCTGATGGGTTCCAATATGCAGAGGCAGGCTGTGCCGCTGCTGAAACCGAGTACCCCTATTGTAGGTACGGGAATGGAAAGGATAGTAGCGCTGGATTCAAAAGCTTTACTGCTGTCGGACGTTGATGGAGTGGTCGAAAGCGCTACCGGAGACAAGATCACTGTTCGTAAGAACAGCGCAAAAATCGGGGCTCTCGATCAGCTGTTGGATGAAGGAATTCGGGAATACAAGCTTATCAAGTACCTGAGAACGAACCAGGATACATGCGTTAATCAGAAGCCGCTCGTTAAGGTAGGCGATAAAGTCAATCAGGGAGATATCCTTGCCGACGGAAGCGCAACCGACAGGGGTGAACTCGCCTTAGGCCAAAACATTCTCGTAGCATTCATGCCGTGGCGCGGCTACAACTACGAAGACGCCATAGTAGTTAGTGCTCGGCTTGCCAGGGACGACGTCTTTACCTCGCTTCACATAGAGGAATACGAGATGCAGGTCAGGGACACCAAAAGAGGGGAGGAAGAACTGACCCGGGAGATTCCGAACGTGAGCGAGGAAGCGACAAGGAACCTCGACGAGGACGGTGTCATAAGGATTGGCGCGGAAGTCGAACCCGGTGATATTCTTATCGGGAAGGTCACGCCGAAAGGTGAAACCGATCCGACGCCGGAGGAGAAGCTCCTGAAAGCGATATTCGGTGAAAAAGCGGGAGACGTGAAGGACGCATCGCTGAAGGCTTCTCCGGGAGTTTACGGAGTCGTCGTGGATACGAAAATGTTCACAAGGCGGAGCAAGGACTTCCGGCAGGAGGAAAAGCAGCAAACCGGAAAAATGCGCGGCAGGTTCAGGAGAAGATTAAACTGGCTGAAGAGTCTTCGAAACGAAAAAATGCTCAAGATATTGGAAGGGAAAAAGAGTTCCGGACTGCGGGACGGCGAAACAGGTAAGAGCGTTCTCAAGATGGGCTTGGAGCTCACCGCCGAGAGGATAGCCGAGATCGAATTCGACGCTCTCAGCAGGGAAAAACCCTGGACAGATAACAGTAAGGCAAACGCTCTCGCATTCAGTCTGATGGATAACTATGAAGCACGCGTTCAAGAGATAGATGAAGAGTGGGAAAAAGAAAAATTCAAGATGAAGGCGGGCGAAGACCTGCCGCCGGGAATTATCCAGCTCGTTAAGGTCTATATCGCATCGAAGCGGAAGATATCGGTTGGAGACAAGATGGCGGGCAGGCACGGCAACAAAGGAGTGGTGGCGGAGATAGTTCCCATCGAAGATATGCCGTTCCTTGCCGATGGTACCCCGATCGACCTCGTGCTGAACCCGTTAGGCGTTCCTTCGCGAATGAACCTCGGGCAGATATATGAGACACTGCTCGGATACGCGGGATACAAATTGGGCGTTCATTACGAGACTCCGGTATTCGACGGAGCAAGAGTGGAAGAAGTCCTCGAAGAGCTTAAAAAAGCCGGGATCGCCGAAGACGGAAAGACGGAACTTTACGATGGTATTACAGGCGAGAAATTTCATCAGAGAGTCACTGTCGGAAAAATATACATGATGAAACTCTCGCACCTTGTAGATGATAAAATGCATGCACGTTCAACCGGTCCTTACTCGTTGATCACTCAGCAGCCGTTAGGCGGAAAAGCGCAATTCGGCGGTCAGCGTTTCGGCGAGATGGAAGTCTGGGCTTTGGAAGCTTACGGAGCGGCGTATACGCTTCAGGAAATGCTTACGGTGAAGTCGGACGACGTTGACGGAAGGTCAAAAGTGTACGAGGCTCTTGTCAAGGGTCAGAACCTTCCGGATTCGGGAATTCCCGAGTCTTTCAACGTCCTCTTGCGGGAGCTAATGGGACTCGGCATAGACGTGGAGCTGAAATAGATTATGATAAACAACAATGCTAATTCACCTTTAGGAGGTTAGCTTGGCATATATAAAACCAAGACAAGCGACGTTCAAGGAAAATTTCAAGGAAATACAGATATCTCTGGCGTCGCCCGACTCGATACTTGCCCGCTCTTACGGCGAAATATTAAAACCGGAGACAATCAACTACCGGACTTACAAACCGGAAAAGGACGGACTCTTCTGCGAAAAGATATTCGGTCCGGTCAAGGACTGGGAGTGTCACTGCGGTAAATACAAACGACCCCGTTACAAGGGGATAATTTGCGACAGATGCGGCGTGGAGATAACCCGCAAGAAGGTTCGCAGAGAGAGAATGGGGCATATAACTCTCGCCGTTCCGATAGTACATATCTGGTACCTGCGGTCGATTCCCAGCAAGATAAGCTACGTATTGGGCATGTCGGTCAAGCTACTCGAGAAGATAGTTTACTATGAAAATTACGTTGTTTTAGATCCGGGAACAACGGAACTCGAAAAAAATCAACTCCTTTCCGAGGATGAATTAAACGAGTTAGAGGAGGAGATCGGAGAGGAAACGTTGTATGGTGATAATCCGCTCGTCGTAGATACGGGCGGCGATGCCATAGGCAAGATGCTTGCCTCATTGGAAATACCTGAACTTATTTTAGAACTACGGGATAAAGTAGAGAACGAGACCTCCGTACAGCGGAAATTAGAAGCGCTTAAAAGACTGCGCGTGGTGAAATCGTTCGAAGAACGCGAGGGTAAGAAGCTCAATAAAGCCGAATGGATGGTAATGGGTATCATCCCTGTTATCCCGCCGGAGCTCAGACCGTTGGTACCGCTCGACGGGGGCAGGTTCGCAACAAGCGATCTGAACGATCTTTACAGGCGGGTCATCATCCGTAACAACCGACTAAAACAGCTGATGGAAATTCGCGCTCCCGAAGTCATCCTCAGAAATGAAAAGAGAATGCTTCAGGAAGCGGTTGATTCGCTCTTCGATAACAGCCGCAGGCGCACCGCAGTCAGAAGCGGTAGCCGCAGGCTGCTAAAGAGTCTTTCGGATATGCTCAAAGGCAAACAGGGGAGATTCCGTCAAAACCTGCTCGGGAAGAGAGTTGACTATTCCGGCAGATCGGTCATCGTGGTCGGACCGGACCTCCAGCTGCACCAGTGCGGACTGCCGAAAGAAATGGCGATCGAGTTATTCAAACCGTTCATCATAAACAAGCTGATTGAACGGGGTTATCAGCGTACCGTGAAGGGCGCAAAAAAGATGGTGGAGCGGAAGGACTCTCAGATATGGGACGTCCTCGAAGAGGTGATAGAAGATCATCCGGTACTTCTAAACCGCGCTCCGACGCTTCACAGGCTCGGCATTCAAGCGTTCCAGCCTGTTCTTGTGGAGGGTAGAGCGATCCGAATTCATCCTCTTGTCTGTGCGGCGTTCAATGCTGACTTCGACGGCGATCAGATGGCGGTGCATATTCCTTTATCAATCGAAGCGCAGCTTGAAGCGCGTGTGCTGATGCTTGCGAGCCATAACATTCTTTCTCCGGCGCACGGAATGCCGATAGCTCTTCCTTCGCAGGATATGGTGCTCGGATGCTATTATCTCACGAAAAGTTTGCCGGGCGCTAAAGGTGAAGGGATGACATTCAGCTCGCCCTCCGAAGCGAAGATAGCGTATGACCATGATCTGATCACACTTCACACCGACATCATTGTACGAAGGAACGGTGAGATGATCAACACGACCGTCGGAAGAGTAATATTCAACGATATCGTACCGAAAGAACTTGAATACGTAAACAGGGTGGTAACTAAAAAATATCTTGAAAAGATCGTAGGAGAGGCGTTCAGAATATCCGGAAATTACGATACCGTTACATTTCTTGACGGGCTTAAAAAGCTCGGATTCGAACACGCCACACTCAGCGGAATATCTTTCGGGCTCGATGACGTTGTCATTCCTCCCGAAAAGCAGGAGCTGGTTGAAGAGGCCCATAAACAGGTCAAACAGGTAATCGCTCAGTACGAGGCTGAGATCATAACCGACGGAGAGCGCTACAACAAGGTGATAGATATCTGGACTTCTACGAGCTTAAAGATCGGCGACGCTATGATGAAACATTTAGAGGAGGCGGATCACGGATTTAATCCGGTATACATGATGTCGGATTCCGGCGCAAGAGGCAACAGGGAACAGATACGTCAGCTCGCCGGTATGCGCGGGTTAATGGCGAAGCCGCAAAAGAGCCTGACAGGCGGAACGGGTGAGATTATCGAGAACCCGATTACGTCGAATTTCAAAGAAGGGCTTACGGTTCTGGAATACTTCATCTCCACACACGGCGCGAGGAAGGGTCTTGCCGATACCGCTCTCAAAACGGCTGATGCAGGATATCTGACGCGGCGTTTGGTCGATGTAGCCCAGGACGTGGTGATCCTGTTAGAAGACTGCGGCACGATCAGGGGGATCTCCATCTCGGCTCTCAAGGAAGGTGAAGAAGTCAAGGAACTCCTGAAAGACCGTGTGCTCGGCAGAGTGGCTCTCGACGATGTTCATGACCCGATAACGGAAGAATTCATCGTCGGAGCGGGTACCGAGATAGATGAAGCGGTAGCGGACGTGATCGAGAACAGCGCCGTCGAATCGATAGCGATACGCTCAGCGCTCACCTGCGAAGCAAAGCGGGGAATCTGTGCCAAGTGCTACGGCAGAAATCTCACTACCGGCAAGATGATTTTCAACGGCGAGGCGGTAGGAATCATGGCGGCTCAAAGTATCGGCGAGCCGGGTACGCAGCTTACGCTCCGGACGTTCCATGTAGGCGGTGCGGCGAGCGTAATCGCCGCTAAGACGGAAATGCACGCCAAGGTCGGCGGGTATTTGAAATATGACAAGAAATTCAAAGTCACGCCGAAGCGGGCTGGAGGCAGAATAGCGCTTACGAGAAATTCCAAACTGCATATCGTGAACAAGAACGGTCAGAACATAGTGAACTACAACGTTCCTTACGGAGCGACAGTATTGAAGGACGACGGTGAGAAGATAGAACAGGATGAGGTAATCTTCAAATGGGACCCGGACGTTGACGTTATCATCGCCCAGGAGGACGGAATTATCAAGTTCGTGGACATTGAAGAGGGGCAGACCCTCAGGGAAGAAGCTGATGAAGCCGGCAGGAAACAACGGTTTATCATCGAATCGCGCGATAAAAAACTCACTCCGAAGATCGAGATAATAACCAAGAGAAAGAAATCGGAAACAAGTGCGAGAATACCCGTCCGTTCACAACTCATGGTTTCGGAAGGGAAAAAGGTTAAGCAGGGTGATATCCTCATCAAGAAACGCCGGGAGAGCCGGAAAGCAGGCGACATAACCGGCGGTCTCCCCAGGGTTGCCGAGCTCTTTGAAGCGAGACAACCGAAAGAACCGGCGGTCGTCAGCGAGATAGACGGCATAGTCAGCTACGGCAAGCTCCGGAGAGGCGTTCAGGAGATCATCGTAAAGGGCAGCGAAGAAGAGGAAAAGAAATATTCAGTCCCGTACGGCAAACATGTGCTGGTTCATCCGGGAGATACGGTGGAGGCGGGCGAGGCGCTCTCAGAGGGTTCTATCGCTCCGCAGGACATTCTGAACATCCTCGGACCGGGTAAGGTGCAGGAATATCTCGTTGACGAGATACAAGCCGTTTACCGGTTTCAGGATGTGCGAATAAACGACAAGCACATAGAAGTTATCGTCAGGCAGATGATGCGGAAGGTGGAGGTCAAAGACCCGGGCGACACCGATTACTTAGAAGGCGACAGAATCAACAAGATCTATTTTCTCGATGAGAACAACAGGATAGAAGGGTTGGTAGTCGTAACCGATTCAGGTGATTCGAAGATCAATCCGGGTGAGCTGCTGGAAAAGGAACGGTTCAAGCAAACGAACGAACGGTTGAAAAAGGTCGATAAAAAACCGATGAAATCAAGAACCACAAATCAGGCGACATCGAAACCCTTGCTCTTGGGCATAACGAGAGCCTCGCTCAACACGGAGAGCTTTATCTCCGCGGCATCGTTCCAGGAGACTACACGCGTTCTGACCGACGCAGCCGTAGCAAGCAAGGTTGACCCGCTGCGGGGTCTGAAAGAAAACGTGATAATGGGTCGTCTAATTCCCGCCGGAACCGGCAGCATAATATCAAAAAATTTGATCCTTAAAGTCGACGATGATAAGGAAACGGGAGTCAGCGAACAGGTTTCCGAGATGGAAGAGCGGGAAGCGGCGTCTGTAGCGGAAAAAACCGTATGAATCAGGGCGGAAAAGTGTTGACTATATAGTGAATAATCTTACATTTACCCAGCTCGGATAGAAAAGGAGAAATAGGAATAAATTGCCCACAATAAGCCAGTTGATAAGAAAGGGACGGTCGGCTCCGAAGAAGAAGACTTCGGCGCCCGCATTGGGAGGTTCTCCCCAGAAAAGGGGAGTCTGTACGAGGGTCTATACGACGACACCGAAGAAGCCGAACTCCGCTCTCAGAAAAGTGGCGCGCGTACGTCTGACCAATGGATTTGAAGTGACGGCTTATATTCCCGGCGAGGGGCACAACCTCCAGGAGCATTCACTCGTGCTTATCGAAGGGGGAAGGGTTAAAGACCTGCCGGGTGTGAGGTACCATATTATCCGCGGGACGCAGGACGCAAGCGGGGTAGACGACAGAAGAACGAGCCGCTCGCGGTACGGAACGAAAAAACCGAAATCTTAAAGAAATGGCAAGAAGAAGAAGACCGGAAAAACGTGATATACTGCCCGACCCGAGGTATTCAGACCTCGTGGTCAGCAAGTTTATCAACAATCTGATGCTCAAAGGGAAAAAGAGCACGGCGGAGACGATCTTTTACAGCGCCTTGGAGATAATAGGTGGAAAACTCAAAACTGACGCTCCGTTGGAAATTTTTCAAAAGGCGCTCGAAAATGCGACACCGATGTTAGAGGTGCGGTCACGCAGAATAGGAGGCTCGACCTACCAGGTTCCTATAGAGATCAACCCGAAGCGGAAACAGGCGCTTGCGATGCGATGGCTGATCGGATACGCACGCGCGGGAGGCGGTAAGAGCATGGCTCAAAAACTCGCCAACGAGTTCATAGCGGCATCCAAGAACGAAGGAGCTACAATAGAGAAAAAACGCAATACTCACAAGATGGCGGAAGCGAACAAGGCATTCGCCCACTTTAGAATTTAGAGTGGGGAAAAACGGTTCACAGGTTATGAGCGAAGAAAAGAATTTAAATAACGTACGAAACATAGGGATCATGGCGCACATTGACGCCGGGAAGACAACGACGACCGAGCGGATTCTCTTCTACACCGGTAGGCTTCACCGGATGGGAGAGGTTCATGACGGCGCCGCGACCATGGACTGGATGGAACAGGAAAAAGAGCGCGGGATAACCATAACCAGCGCTGCCACTTCCTGCGAGTGGGAAGGCCATCAGATAAATATTATAGACACACCGGGGCACGTGGATTTTACCATGGAGGTCGAGCGCTCTCTGCGCGTACTCGACGGAGCGGTCGCTCTCTTTTGCGCGGTCGGCGGAGTTGAACCGCAGTCCGAGA
>JADFGO010000042.1 GCA_022567655.1 Candidatus Neomarinimicrobiota bacterium | reverse complement strand
CTACCGTCAACGTCCATTACAGCTCTGGCATCGCGAAATTTGTCAAACAGATCATCGTTGAAAGCGGGACCCGATTCATCGGCGGAGGCGATTCGGGATCGCTCCTGGTGACTGATAATGCCGATCTTAATCCGGTAGGATTGCTGTTTGCCGGTAATTCCGACGGTACAATGGCTATTGCCAATCGGATTGACCTGGTACTCGACCGGTTCGGTGTAATTGTTGACGGCGAAGCGCCTCCTCCCCCCACTACCGGCTTGATCGGTGGCACAGTGACCAATGCCTCCGGTGGGGCTGCCATTGCAGGGGTCACGATCAGTTTGGATACGGGCCAGTCGACCACGACGGCTGGTGATGGCAGCTACACCATCACCGACGTGCCCACAGGCGATCGTTCGGTGACCGCCTCAGCGGATGGCTTCGAATCGCAGTCTAAGACCGCCACCGTTAACGAGAATCAGACTACTATAATCGACTTCGCCTTAAACGAAGCGCCTGCAGCTCCGACCCTGAGCGTCAGCGTGACTACGAACAAAGACAGCTATGTGAATAAGGAGCAGGCGGAGATCACCGTCACCGTGACGAACCCGGTGGAGGGCGCTGCGGTGAATGTAGAAATCACGACCGCCAAAGGTAGAAAGCTGTCGGGCAGTGGCACAACCGATGAAAGTGGTGTACTCAAACTCACGTATAGGGTCAACTCGAAGCGGGACGGTGTAGGAACTTACGAAGTAGATGCCACAGCATCGAAGGCTGGGTTCGAGAGTGGGAGTGGGTCCACGACGTTTGAGGTGACCGAGTAGTGAGCTTGTAACAGTTAAGTTGGGGCTATGATAAGTGGGGCGATGTTGGGTGCTGTTGACCCGGATTTCAGTAGGTATAAGCTCTCAGCCCCTAAACGATGGAAGAATTAGGGGGGAATGCTCGCTAGCGTTCCCCTCTTTGTTTTCTTTTTAAAAGGCACGTTGGGGTGCCATCTGAAAGGGATAAGGAAAGGTCGCCTTCGAAAAAGAGGTGGTTTATGCTCCCTACAATCAAAATGACTTTTATGAGCATTGGTGTGATTTTCTTTGCTATAGGAATTGAGAGTTGCGTAAACAAAGCTGTTGAGAATGGCCAAGGAGTAGATACAATGCCCTCTAAGACAATCGAAGAGGTGCTCAAAGAACACACCGAAGAATTGATGTCCATACCGGGAGTGGTGGGCACGGCTGAAGGCCTTTGCGATAGCAATCCCTGCATTAAAGTGTTTGTCATCAAAATTACACCAGAGTTGGAGCAGAAAATTCTCAATATCCTCGAAGGATACCCTGTAGAGGTGGAAGAGACGGGGGAATTTGAGGCCCTTCCGGAAATTCCCGATTGACCGGAAATTACTGTCACTAACACGGGCGGGGATGCTGAGTTAGCGTTCCCGCCTCTATTATCAATTCAGTTCAACTTTCGACCAATGTTGTGGCCGTCCGCAGGTATGACCGAACGATAGTCGCTACCGACTTTGTACACTCATAACGAACCAAACATGGAGGTTATCTTAGAGGAGAATGCGAGGCGGAGAGGTGTTATTTCTACCAATAAGGGCGGTGGAACTACTTCAAAGAGCGGAACGTCAATGGCGGCGCCGCATGTTGCGGGCTTGCTATTATTTGGAGTGATAAACTCCGACGGCTTTGCTTGCGGCGACCCGGATGGTGATCCGGATGCCATAGCGTATCAATAATAGGATAGATTTCAAGAGTTCGGGGCTTACCGCCTTAGCGGTAAGCCCTTTTTTGTTAATATTAATTAAACCGTCGGTCAATAAAAGCTGTAAGCATTCCGGATAGAAATCCTATCGATAAACTTCCGGATCCGATAGATACGGCTGTTATAATAATTATTGTTAAATATTGCCTGAAATTTTTCTGGTCTTTTATGGCGGAGCCGAGCTCTATTCCTGCGATTATGAGCAGTGCCCCGAGGATGCTTTCAGGGAATGCCCGGAAAAATGGCAGCATGGACGCACCGAAAACGATTGCCAAAATCATCTTCCCCGCTCCGAGCATTATGATGCTGCCGTTAGTTCTTGCGCCGAACCTTTTTTGAGCGGCAAGACCGCCGGAACCGTGACACATAGGCATCGCACCGAATAGGCAGGCAATATTCATAAGCCCTACGCTCAATGATATCTTACGTACTCCCGCCCCGCGTTTCGGGAAATGATCGAATGATAGAGCGGAAACGGCAATGACGGAGTTGAGCATCGTCAGTGGCAGCTGTGGAAGTGCACCGCTAATAAATCCTGCTGAAAAATCAGACAAACTGATCATAATAAATTGAGGTATATAAAGATTGGGTTTCAGAGAGTTAAGAGCGTCGGGATCGACGATCGATGCTAATGAGATGCCGACGATAAACAGTATAAGCGCAGTGGGAATTTTATTTGAATTGTAAAGCAATAAAACGAAGATAACTCCGGCACTGCCTACAAGAATGCTGTCATACCCAAAGATCGGCATATCGTAGATGAGTTCAGACCCTTTGATGAAAAGCTTGATCCCAATCGTCAGTTGAATTCCCCTCACAACAGCTTTCGGGATTATTTTATTGAGGAATTCGGCAATGTTGAAGACCCAGACAAGGAGCATCATAGCTGCCATTATTAGACCGGAGGCGTATACTTCATTCGCCGTCATTCCTTCCGAAATAGCTACGGCGGCAATCGCTTTCATCGGTTGTACAGGCATGGGGATTGTAAAAATGAGCCCGGTTAACAGGTTAAAGGCGCCTGCCCAGAAGAGCATTGCGGAAAAAGAAAGCCCTGTTATAAATGCCAACCCGAGAATTATGGGCAGGAAAGTCCCGAGGTCACCGAGAGAGCCGGAGAGCTCCTGTCTGTCGAATTTTGCTACGGAAAGATTTGACCTTAATTGTCCGAAAATAGATTTGATCAACGATGAAACACGTTTCTGAGGATTACAGGTACGTTAAAAACTTTTATATGCACAGTGTCGCCTGTTCCTCCTTTGTCAAATAATTGCCTAATCAGTGTTTATGATGGTTTTACCGGTTCTGACCAGCGGGTCGGAATACTGTCTATGGTAATAGCACTAACGCTTACGTTAAATAAAACCTGTTTATCAGCAATGAATTGATTCTTGCCGGATATTTCAGCGTAAAATCTATTCATCATATTACCCCGTATTCGGAATCTTCATAATTAAGCTTGAAGATACCGACATATGGTCACTGTTTCAAGCCGTTTACTTCAGCGGATGGCTTCTTATCGATTTACAGACAAAAAAGTTGACTAATTATTGAGGCATCATATACATTTTAGTTTGATTTAGAATATTTAATTTTGTCATCACACATAGGCGAGAGGAGCGTAACCTTTAAGTAACTATACGTTTACTTATAAAAGAGAATAAAATATAATATCAGCAAAAACCCAAAGCCCCCCCACCTTGAAAAAGGCAGGAGGGCTTTTCCTTTGAGGATCCCATCCTTAGAGAAAATTTATCTGCTATTCGATCATGTCCGCTTCTAAGATGTCAGCCATGTTGATCTTCCCTTCTTTCTGTAGGTCCTTGACCTTATCAACGATAGCCTTCTGAGCGTTTTGAACCTTTCTGCGCGGCTGCGGTCCTTCAACGAGTCTTATCTCGTCCTCGAGGATAACCTGCGCGCGTTCGGGTAGATTGTTATACAATTTGTCCCGGAACTCCTGCGGCTGACCCTTGAGAGCGAGTGCGATATCAGTTGCGTCTATGCTCCTGAGCAGATCACGCATGAGGTTATCCGGTATCAGGTTGAGGTCTTCAAACGTGAAATGCGATTTTCTGACGTCCTTTGCCAGCTGGGGGTCTTCTTTTGAGAGCATTTCCAGCACATGCTTTTCGTCCGTGGCGTCCATATGATCGAGTAATTCAGCCAAAGTCTCACTGCCGCCGGTGGAGAGTTGATGGAACTTAGGTAAGCCGAGAGCTTTCTCGGCTAAATCGCCGGCTATACTCTCAATGCCTTCTAAGGGAATATCCACGAGATGACCCATCTCCAGCATAACCTGTCCCTGCAAATCCGGCTCGAGGCGAGTTATGATCTTGGCAACTCTGTCCTTTGGAAGCTGAGCGAGCGCTATAGCGGCTATTCGTGCCGTTTCCTCCTTAAGCAAAAGGAGGACCTGCTCATCAACGAGGTCATTCAGGAACGCGAACGGGTTTGAGAGCATCTCCTTTCCCTTGACCATCTTTTCAGACATGAAGTTGAAATAGAACTCTTCGAGAACCTTTTTCTTCATTTCGAAGCTGACGTCATCAAGCTCGTCCATCTTCGACCGGATCTTCATTATATCCGTGTCGCTTAGCGCCTTGAACAGCGGGCGGGCTAAATTGGGTCCTAATACTTTGAAAAGTATCGCCGCTTTTTCAAGACCTGAGAATTTTGTTTCTTCAGCCATTACGCTTCCTCCGGGCTCTCGCCTTCAGAGCTCATCCAATCGTTTAATATTTTTGTTGCGGTATCCGGCCTTCCAACGCTTAACGTTATGATCGCCTGCCGCGTGTTCTTCAGTTCAGATTTATGCATATCCCTTTCGAGCGCTGCGGCACGTTTCCGGGACAGTTCTGATTCTCTGGCTGCTCTCGAATCCTCTTCAGCAGCTATCAGTTCAGCAGGAGTACCTATATATTGAGGCTCTCCGTTTCCGTTTGAAGGTATCAAAACCCGTTCCCCACGGCGCTTTTTACTTCCAATGAAATATGCAAGGAGCAGAAGCAAAATCAATCCGGCTATTGCTCCCCATACAAATAATGAGGATCTGCTCTCAGAGTCACGCTGGCTTTTTTCAAGCTCCTGAATTCTCAGCGCAAGATCGCTCTCCATTGAGGTAGAAATCGTATCAGCTTTCGATGCTTCAAACGCCAGCTGAGCTATCGCTCTACTCTTAACAAAAGAAGCCGTTACGACATTTAAATTGTCTCCCCTTAGAGGGTCAATTCCGGTGGCGAATTCTACTACCTTCCTTACCATCTCTAACACACTCTGCCTGACTCCATCTTCAAGCATGACCGTTACGTCCAATCTGACTATCTCGGGTATTGCAGAAGTAATATTCTCGATCGAGTAACTAATAAGAGTTTCCATCTGAGCGTCTTTGTCACTCTCTGAGTCGGAAACTCTTTCATCGGCTTCCGCGGCAATTTCCGGCATTGTCTCGCCGGTCTTAGAATCCGGTCTGTCTTCTTGTATAGATATTTCAGGAAAACCCGGTAAAACAGGACCAAATTTTGGTGTGGGCGGCATTAGCTCCCTTTGAAATGGGCTGAGGTCAGATTTTCCGCGGGTTAATCCCATCCGGGCTATATCTGTTTCTTTATCATCTTTAACTGATTCCCAGACCTGTTCACGGCGTTGCGCCGGCGTAAAACTTATTTCGGCAATGACGCTTACGAAAAAGCGCTCTTTATGCAAAGCCTGTTTGAGGGCACTTTCCGCCTGAAGCCGAAGATGGTTCTCGAGCATTATCTTTTGAGCCAGCTGAGACTGCGAATCCTGAGCATAAGCTATGGAAGCGTGGATTAGCAGGGCTGTAGTCAGCCATAGTGCCAGATGTTTAGTACTTCTAAATTTTCTCATAGTCTTTACCCTATTGTTAAAAATATTATTTCAATTCTTCTGTTGGCGGCTCTTCCTTCAGGTGTATCATTGGAGTAGCCCGGTTTTGGCCATGTATCCGCATAACCGATAGCGGAGAGCTTACCCTGACCCTCTGGTGCTACGACTCCACCCTCATCGATAAGATACCGGACCGTGGCGCTTGCCCGTGCCGTTGAAAGCTCCCAGTTCGATGGAAATGGGCCGCCCTTTCGGAGAGGAATATTGTCAGTATGGCCCTCGATAGCAATTGGAAACGGCAACTCCGCCTGAAGCGCAGCGTTAATTTCCGGAGCTAACTTATCGAGTAGGTTCTTTGCTATATCGGAAAGCTCCGCCGAGCCGGTCTTGAAGGCTACGTCCCCCTTAAAGCTGATATTGACACCCCTTTTGCTCGAGCTCACCGTAACGTTCTCCTGCATATTCTGCTCGATCACGATGTCGGTTACTTTTTTCATTATTGTCGCAAGGTCGAGCCGCTCTCTTTCTACGGGTGCAGCCCCGAAATTTTCCGAAAGCGCATCGGCAAACGCTCTTATTTTCACAGGGTCGATAGTCGACATTGAAAATAAGAGTATGAAAAACGTCATCATCAGGGTAACCATGTCTCCGTATGTCAGAAGCCACTGTTCAGTTTGGTCAGCCGGAGGAATTTTTTTCTTCCTTTTCCTGACGATCAGCTCCTGGTTGATATTTACGTTTTCAGCCATGATGGTCTTTCGCTAACGCTTAGCTTTTCTCTCCTCCGGCTTCAGCATCCTGTTCCCATTCACTCGGGGGAATGAATGAATTCAGTTTCTCGCGCACAACAAGGGGATGCTTTTTCTGGTACAAAAGTACAACACCTTCGATTACCATGTTTTGAAGAACGGTTTGCTGCTCAATTCTTGATTTGAATTTTTCGGCCATAGGATTAAAAAACAAATTCGCAAGCAGCACGCCGTAAAATGTAGTTATAAGAGCCACAGCCATGTTCGGACCGATCGTTTTAGAAGGATCTGCTTCACCGCCCATGCTGACAAGCATACCGATAAGACCTATGAGTGTTCCCATCATACCGAATCCGGGCGCAAACCTACCCATCGTTCTTAAAACGTTTTCTTCCCACTTCTCACGGATTTCCCTGTTCTCGATCCGTGATTCCATTATATCGCGGATCTCGGGTTCTGTGTACCCGTTTATGATCATCTGGACACCGTCTTTTAAGAAATAATTGCTGAGAGCGTCTTTGTTCTTTTCGAGTTCAGACACCCCCATGCGCGCTGATCGGGATAATTCGACGATCTCATTTACGTACGGTCCGAGAGTGTCGGTCGTCCCCTTTTTAAATATTATTACCGTAATTTTAGTTATTCTTAAAACTTCCTTAATCGGAAACGATAAAAGTGTAGCTGCGATCGTTCCTCCGAGAACAATTTCGATACTTGGTAGACTATAGAACGATTCCGGCGGTGCTGCACCGGTTGCAAGCGCATGCACGATTACCCCTACGCCGGCGAGAATTCCTATTAATGATGCAATATCCATGCTGTTATCCCATTACCTCCTGAAAGAAGTTACCCTTAAACGGTTTTCACCCATCGCCCTCAAAATGTTTCTTATGTCGTCATATTCCGGATCAAGTTGAAGTGCGATATTCCAGTTCATTACTGCGCGCTCGGTGTCTCCTAATTTATAAAATATCGAACCGCGGCGCGCATAAGCCAGAGCCAGATTCGGATTGTATTCTATGGCGGTCTCCACCTCTTCGAGCGCCGATCTATATTGAGTTGAATAAAAATACCTCAGAGAACGGGAGAGATGCTTTAATGCGGCATTTATGTTTTGCTCCAGTGCGAACCTCTCCGTTTTGACTATCTGAACAGAATCTTGAAGAACGTTTACTCTCTGCCGGAGCATCATCGCCAAGTCGTTCAGTGTCTTGATTTGCTGTCCTGCGAATGAAATCGAATCGCGCATCATCTGAACCTCTTCAGGCGACATATAGCCTGACGGAACCAGAAGGCCGGGTTCCCCTACAACGCCTGGGGGAAGGTCTACCCTGCCGGCTGCAGCCAGTCCGATCGGCCGTTCGATTATTTCCTCCGGTATCTTGCGGGGGAAGTTTATCGACAATCCGAGACTAATTCCCGGAAATTTCGATTCGGTGATCTTTCCGAAACTCAGAATTTTCTCAATCTGCATCACTGCAAGGTTGACTGTATAATCGCGTGTCAACGGCAGTTTGGTTCCGATATTCATTCCTCTTCCGTCGAACTCACCGAGTATCCGCAGTCCGCCTATCTGGGGGAGGAAGGCTGTCCTCAAGTCAAACCCGGCAAATATTCCCACGTCCGACGCTGTTGTCTTCAAAGTATCAAACGGAAGGAACCTGTCGGTCCCTATGCCAACATGCCATTTTAACCGATAAAGTTCAAATTCCTGTTCTCGGCTTACCATTCCATAAAAAGAAAAATCTGCTATCTTGGAACTTAAAACCGTCTCAAAATCGATGAGGGTTTCCGTGAAAATTATGTTTGTAACCCCGGCAGCTACGGACATGTTCTCATAAGTGAATATGTTCCTCTGGAAGGAAAAGCCGAATTCCGGAGGAGGATCGATAGCAAGCGCCGAAGTGTCAGACGTGAATCCCTTCAATGCGGTAATGCCAAACCGGTATTTGGATGAAGGTTCGAAGTCGAAAAATATTCCCTGACTTGATTTAAATGGAGAAAAGCTGTTCAGCTCGAATCCGAAACCAAATCTCAAAAAATCGGGTCCGATTATATGGCTTGTAGTCGGGATGTTGATCATATTGCCGATAGAGGTGAATCCAACCCGGGTTTGGGCGTCAGTTGTACTGCTTCCCAAAAGGAATATAGCCAGAAGGTAAATTGTGGTTTGTTTTTTCATCTATCTATAGTTAGACGGCTGTTTCCCTAGCTCTTTTCCAATTCGGCGATCAGTTCACGCGCTCGTTTGGTGTACGCACTTCTCGGATATCGTGTTATCAGAGAGCGAAACTGCTTGAGAGCGCTGTCGTTTTGTCCCAAGTGTTTAAGAGCCTTGCCTCTCATGAGTATCGCCGAGTCCTTTTTATTCGAATCTTTGTATTTAAGTACTTTCTCAAACTCGCGGAGAGCTCTTCTATAATCTGCCATATGGTAATAGCATTCGCCGATCCAGTATTGTGCATTGTCGGAAAGGCTGTGATTTTTGTCAATGGATAAAAGTGAGCTGAACAGCCTGATACCGGACTTGAAATTCCTGTCTCTGTATTCCGAAAGGGCTTTAGCGTAAAGCTCCTTAAATGATTTAGGCGGAGTCGCATTTTTCACTTTAACCGGCAGCTGCCTCTTAGGCTTCTTTTCACTCTTTGCAACCGGAGTCTTCTTCCGTGTATTCGATTTTACAGTAACCTGTTTTTCTAATTTCTGCAGCCTGCTCAAAAGCTTCAGGTTTTCGCTCCTGAGGGCAGCCATATCCCCCTTTATGCTGTTTTCGATGCTCGATATCCGCTTTTCTATCTCCTCGATTGAACCGGAACTTTTGTCGGAGGAATGTATGTCCTCTTCTGTATAAGCCCATTTTATCATTAAGTCCTGTCGAATGCTTTCGAGCATGGGGTCAACAGCAGGCAAGCTTTTTTCGGGGTTTTTAGTCTCTTCTCCGCCGATTTGCGCTCCGAGGTCGTACATCACACCTTCATAATTTGAAAATTCTTCATGCTGCCGATTCTTTGTATCATTGATATTCAAAGCGCTTTCAAGTGGAATTACCGGGTGAGGTGTAAAAACCTCCTCGAATTGATCTGCTTTGTCCCCGCCTCCCTTATCGCTTGCGCTTAGTTTATTGTCTTCTTTCGGCTCGATGAAGGCATAGGGAATGCCCGTTCTATCTGTGCTTGCTCCAGAGCCGCCGCATCCGCTAAGAAGGATAAATGAAGCAAAAACTGTCAGGGCTATAGATATTTTCATCTACTGAGTCCTATTCATTAATTTAGTCACTCTTGAAATCAATTCGCTGTCCGGATAGCTCTCCAATAAAGTTTGGAATGCCGCATTTGCCTGAGATTTATTGTTCATTTTCAAAAGACAAAGCCCGATCTTGAACTGAGCATAATCGTTCTTATTGCTTTGAGGATAAGTCAATACAGTTTCAAATGCGCTCAAAGCTTTACCCCATTCGCCAAGACCGTAGTAAGACTCTCCTTTCCAGTATTGAGCATTATCGGAAAGGGGATTTGAGTCGTCTAATACTCCTAATTCATCAAAGGCAATAATAGCATCTTCGTAGTCGGAGTCAAAGTATAAAGCAAGCGCCGACTTGTACATAGCGTCAAACTCAAATGACAGTTCTGACGCATTCGGAGAAAATTGATACTGAAGCGAGGCCGTGGAGCCCGCGGGCTTAACATCAGGAAGGTTTTCAAGTGTGCCGAGCCGCGAGTTCTTCTCCGCCAATTGAGCATGTAAGCTTAAATTCAATCCTTCGGCATCTCTCAACTTTTCTTTAAGATCTATAATTTCTGATTGCAGTATAATCACGGAAGATCTCAAGTCCATCAATTCAATGTTCCTCGAAACGGTACCGTTATTTTCCATGTTATTCCCGTTAGGGGCTGAGCCACCGCAGGAGGGGATAATAAAAAATGCAGCAAGAATCAGTAAAGAGCTGTTATTCATACTCCTCCCAGTCTATAGAGTAAGAATATCCTATAAATGTTCCTATTGATCGGGGAATATAGATCTCAAAAGGTCCCGTAGCGCTCGGCGGTAAGGTTGTATCGGTAGTAACACCGCTTGCATAAGTATATTGCGCACCGTTGACGAAAGTAGTATAAGTTTCGGTGTTGCCGGACCAGTCTTTTCTGATAATGAAATTTATTTTAACAAAATCAGCCCTTTTATTTCCGGTATTCTTTAAAACACCGGTAAATACCGTGTTTCCGCTCTTATCTTTCCTTTCTTTAATGGGGCTTTCGATAACGACATTTGCGAGTCCACGCTCTGTAGATGAAGGTGCAAAGCCTCCTCTGGTCTCTCTTGTGGCGTAAGGCCTGCTTGAAAGCGGTCTCGGTTGAGTTGTTGCCAGGTCCAGAGCCGCATAATCGGACGTATTTTCAATTATCCTGCTTATAGAATTGCGTCGAAGAACTAAGCTGCCGATAAGTGTCTCCACTTTTACAAACTGCTCGTCTTGATACACTACGTTTCCGTAAAAAATCGTTCCGTTTGTCAGTACTATCTTTTTATTGTATACTCCCTGCGGGTCCCGCCACATCTCAGAGCGGTTATTCAAATTAGTAATCTCTGAGTTGAGGTGTGATATCTCAGCCTGAATCCTCTTTAGTTCAAACCGCAGTTCAGATATTTCTGTAGTAGAAGGTCTTGCGCCTACGCGCTGAGTCACCAAGCCTCTGGAAGCGGGCTGCGCACCGTTGCCTCCGGCTGCTATTCCGGACTCTTCTTGCTGCGGAGCGGGCTGTTGATCTCCGCTCCGCCGTTCAGACTGAAAGAGCGGCGTTACTTCCTGCCCGTCTCCTTTTTCGTCTCCGCTGAGACCGAAAGGCTTTAATACGGCACATCCGGAAATGAATAGCGCTAATATTGGTATGAAAATTATTACTGAACCGCGAAGGGCGTAATTCTTTTTGCTCATATTAATCCTCAAAGTTTTTAACATATTTCCGTTTAAGAAATTTGCTGGTGTGAATATATTGAGAGCTTAGAAGGTAAGTCAAGTATAAACCTGTAAAAAGGCAGGCAATTCAGATAAAGAGTTAATATAATCTGTCCACCTATGCTATATATAGTTAATTTTATAATAGCTACGCAAGATACTGCAATGGTGCAAATATTTAGACATCTGGTAGAACGGTTTTTACAGACATATTCGGCAGTAAAACTCCTTCATCTACCATCACGAAATTCTTGTAAATTAGAAACTTACTTACCGATTCTCCGGTTAATAGTGCCGTTTTTACTATATGTCAGAGCAAACAGGCATATCCGATCCTGGATAATAATTCAGACAGTGCTTGCCATGCTTACCAAATGTAATTAGTTTTTCTCATTATGTACGCTGTTACATCGATATTAATAGTCCTTTCAATCTTTTCTGTATTCGGATGTACAAAGGTGAATTTGGTTCAGGAAGAGTCAAAATATTTACCTAAACCATTGGAATACAATGAATTAAGGGAATTTTACGTTAACGGCTTAAAGGTTCTGTTCAAAAAGGTGGAAAGCGATACGTTCTATTCCTCGCTCTATCTTTTAAACTATTTTACTGCAGAAGATACGACATTTTACAGGTATAGTGAATTGATACTGACAGCCACAATGCTATCGAATGAAACTGTCTCTCCAGTCTTATTAAAGAGATCAAGCAGATATGTAGCGTTGTCAATAGAATCTGTAGATTCCTCTTTTGAGGATTTCTTCAAAGAAATGACTGATATATTTTATAATCAGTCTTTTGATTCGTCATCTGTCCAAGCCGCCGCCGCTGAGATTTATGCCGGTCGCGACTCCTTTGATTCATTTATTCCCACGGGCGAGGATCTGCAAAGGTATCATGCCGATAATTTTGTAACTTCCCGCATGCTCTTATTTATTGAAGGAGATTTTTCGTTTGAACCAATTCAAAACAGCGTAGAAAAATCATTCGGTGATAGGACAATCGGGCTCATTCCTGAGAATGATTTTCGTGATTTGATAGACCCGGGAATTAGAAACATAACTAATTAACTGAACATTTCTCTTGGAGAATTAAATTCCGATTCATATTATTCAATTCAGGCATTGATTAATTTCTTATCAAGAAAGTGAGGTTATTGTGAGCGAAGAACTGATGACAGATAATTCACAGGGTTCAGGAAGTAAGATTAAAGCCTGGATTCAAGCAGTAAGGGTATTTTCATTCACGGCTTCAATGGTTCCCATCGTTGTCGGTGGGGTGCTTGCGATTTATTATGAAGGTGAGGTCCGCTGGATCCTGTTTCCCATTGTTGCGGTCTGTTCGATTCTATATCACGCTGCCACGAATCTGATAAGCGATTATTTTGATCATAAAAAGGGTGTGGATAAGAACTATACCTTCGGGTCGAGCAGGGTAATACAGGATGGCTTGTTGGAGCCGGAAAAACTGCTTAAAGCGGGATCGCTTCTCTTCGGCGTGGCTGCTCTTTTAGGAATTTTACTGATTTATGTGCGAGGGGAAACCATGCTTTGGCTTGGAGTTGCAGGATTGGTCGGCGGCTATGCTTACACAGGGAAGCCGATAGCCTATAAATATAAGGCGCTTGGGGACGTTCTTGTGTTTCTGTTGATGGGACCGCTGATGGTGTTCGGATCGTATTATGCTCTTACCGGAGACTATAGCACGTCGGTAATCATAATCTCCCTTCCTATCGGTTTTTTGGTCACGGCGATTTTACATGCGAACAATCACAGAGACATCGTCCATGATGCCGATGCCGGAGCGAAAACGATTGCGGGCATATTAGGACATTCCGGCTCAAAGATCTTCTACTACTTCCTGATAGCCGGCGCATACGGCACCGTTGTTTACATGGTCACAGAGGGAATACTTTCGCAGTGGTCGCTGATTGTGTTTCTAAGTCTTCCACCGGCGTTTAAGAACATTAAGTCGATTTCCGGCAATAAACCGGGTGATTTTGAAACGATAGCGATGATAGACGTACAAACTGCGCAGCTCCATTTATTGTTTGGCGTTTTGCTTACCGTTTCGCTGTTAATCGGCGTGTTTTTAGCTTGAGGCGGGTTCACCTTCTCGTTCTGACTGCGGCAGCTTTCTGGTTCATTTTATTCTCACCCTGGACTAAGCAGTATGTCAATTTCTGGATAGGGATGTCCTTGTTTTCAGGCTCACTCGCAGCATATTCCCTTGCGTTCGGCGGTGAGAAATTTAAAAAGATTTTTGAATTTAAACGATCGTATCTCCTGATAGGAATCGTCTCGGCGGCTCTCTTGTATTCAGTTTTTCTCGTCGGAAACCTTGCAGTAAAGTCATTATTTGATTTTGCCGGAAGGGAAATTGAGGGAATATATTCGACCAAATCTCAGGCAGAGCCGTATTTAATAGGGACATTGTTACTGCTCGTTATAGCTCCGGCGGAAGAGATATTCTGGCGGGGATTTATTCAGAAGAAATATTCAAACCGGCTGGGCAAATGGACAGGGTTTTTTCTTGCGCTGGCTCTTTATTCGGCGGTACACGTTTGGTCGCTAAACCTGATTCTCGTAGGAGCAGCCTTTATGGCGGGCGCATTTTGGGGATTAATGTACATGAAATATAAATCTATAGTTCCGGGGATAATTTCGCATGGAGTCTGGGACGTTTTCATTTTCATTTTGTATCCCATTAGTTAAACCCGATAAACAGCAGAAGAAAGGTTATTAAATGAAAGCTATTACGATTCCAAAACACGGCGGGATAGAAGTTCTAACGATTGTAAACGATTACCCTACCCCGTCGGCGGGTGAAGGAGAGGTGCTGGTAAAGATCGAAGCGACCGGTCTGAACCGGGTAGATATTTTAGTACGGCAGGGTTACCCGGGGATAGAAATCGAGCTGCCTCATATTCCCGGCGGTGATATCGCGGGAACGGTTGCAGAGACAGGGAGCGGTGTCGATAGCGTTGATTCTTCGGCACGCGTGCTGGTATATCCTTTGGTCTCCTGCGGGGAATGCCTGCTGTGCCTCGAGGGTAAGAGAAATCTTTGCTTAAACTGGAAATATATTGGGATGCACCTAAAAGGCGGCTATGCAGAATATGCAGTCGTTCCGGCCGATAATATCGTGCCGATACCCGATTCGGTCAGCTATGAGGACGCCATTGCCTGTTCTATTGCCGGACTCACCGCGTATCATGGAATCAAGACGGTCGGAGAGCTGAAAGAGGGTCAATCTTTCTTCATTTGGGGTGGCGCCGGAGGGCTGGGTACGCTTGCAATTCAAATCGCAAAACACCTGGGGGCAACGGTTTATGCAACAGCCAACTCCGAGGAAAAACTGAAAATAATGAGAGAATTAGGGGTTGACTATGCGTTTAACCGCCTTGAAGATGATGTTCCCGCTCAGATAAGGAAAACCGCCCCTGCAGGATTGGACCTGATAATGGATTACGTAGGACCGGAGACGTTTACTACAAGTTGGGAGCTTCTGAAGAAAGGCGGGACAATGCTCCTCTGCGGTATCCTGACGGGAAGAGAAACAAACCTGAACATTCAATTCACCTATCTCAGACACTTGAGCATTAAGGGCACGAATCTCGGCACTATGGAGGAGATGAAAGAACTGCTTGTTCTTGTGGCAAACGGAAAGTTAAAACCGTATATAGGGGGTACGTTTCCTTTGGAGGATGCGGCAAAAGCTCAGGAGATGATGGAGGAGAACAGGCACATCGGAAAGCTGATTCTTAAGCCGTAAAGTGGCTGAAGAGCTCTGCAAACATATCATTTGAATGGCGTAGCCTGTCGCTTAGCAACCGGGCAATATTGAGAGATATGGTAGCGAGAACTTTAGGGTCCTCGTCAAACAGCACTGCCAGATCTTCTCTTTTTAGGCCTAATAAAGTAACAGGAGAGTCCGCCCTAACCGTTGCGGAACGCGGTTTCATGTCAATGAGAGACATCTCGCCGATCAACATCCCCCGTTGTTCCGTGCGGGCAATTTTAATGGTGAAATTATCACCGGCTTTCTTTTCTATTTGAATGCTGCCCTCAACAATCACAAACAACTCTCCGCCTTCATCGCCTTCATTCATGATAATTTCGCCTTCACCGTAACTGACCTCTCTCACTGTATCGAGAACGCTGGTCAATTGTTCGGGCGAGAGACCGGAAAATATTGAGGCTTTGAAGAGAAGGTTTTTATGTTCTTCAGAAATCATATGATTGCTCCTTAAGATATTTATCGGCAGACACAACACAAATGTTTAAAAATTTTTATTGCTTACTTAAGTTCTGCAAGTAACCCGTCAATATCAAGAGGAAGTGTGACCATATCCAATTCGCCGTTTTGTTTTCTTGGCCATTCATCACGTGGTTTGTCGGAGTAAAGCTCAACCCCGTTTCCGTCCGGATCGGCAAGGTAGATAGCTTCTGAGACTCCGTGATCTGCTGTGCCTTGAAGCGGATATTTTTCATCGATGAGTTTTTTAAGAGCTTTTGCCAGCTCCAATCTGTTCGGAAAGAGTATTGCCGTATGATAAAGTCCCGTATGTCCGTTTGGCGGAGGAGTACCGTCCCTGCTTTCCCATGTGTTCAATCCTATATGATGATGATATCCGCCCGCTGAAATGAACGCAGCCTGATCGCCTATCCGCTGAGTCAGTTTGAAGCCGAGAATATCGCAGTAAAAGGACAGAGCTTTATCTATATTCGATACCTTCAGATGGATGTGGCCGATCTTTGTATCGGGATGGATGCTCAATTTATGATTCCGAAAATATCCGGTCTGTTTTAGACGCCATTATAAAATCGTTTTTGTGAAGACCTTTGATTTTATGTGTCCACCAGGAGACTTTCACGCTGCCCCATTCGGTTAGGATGGCAGGGTGATGACCCTCCTCTTCGGCTATATTCCCTACCCTGTTGGTGAAAGCAAGCGCCTTTTCGAAGTTATCGAATCTATATTCGTTCTCAAGACGTTTGATACCTTTGACTTCAAGCAAATTCCAGTCCGGTATCTCCGGTTTGAACTCGGATATCTCTTCTTCGGTCACCGTCGGTGCATCGCGCCGGCAGGCAACGCACTTCATCTGGGTTAATTCTGTCATATCATATCTCCCTTCCGAAAGACTTAATTTATTAGGCTTATTCTAAAGATACTTGAGATAATGGAAATCAGGAAGGGATTACTTATAACAAACTAAATTAGTTAATCAACTTCATCTTTCATAACGTCAAGGGCGATTCGGGCGAATTCCCTCTATCTCTCGTTGTCGGGTAGGGCACACACCACGGCCCGGCTGAGCCGGACTGGGCCGTATCAATGTAGGGGCGGGTCTGTGGACCCGCCCGTTTAAAGGGAGGGTTAATAAACCCTCCCCTACGAATCCCATCGAAGATGGGATTTAGGGGTGCCCCGCTTTCAGCGGGATTCGTCCCGCCATCGGCGGGAGTTTTCCAATAAGATTATAAAGTAGCGGTCAGGGCAAGCCCTGACTCGCACTTGACGAGAAACGTCTTCCAAGGGTCACGAGGGACTCCTTTCGGAGAATTCCCTCGGAGGATTTTGGTTTGGGTATTCGGGACAAAAGACGAAGTGTGTAAGATAATCTCAGGTAGTCATCTTCTCGATCTCCCTATAGCGAAAACAACTCACGAGATGGTCGTTGACGATCCCCACGCTCTGCATATGCGCGTAACAGGTTATCGAACCGACGAACTTAAAATCAAGCAACTTGAGTTCTTTAGAGAGCGCTGCGGATTCGGGTGTCTCCGCAGGCATTTCTGCAATGGTTTTGAACGCTGATTTTAGTTTAGGTTTAAACTGTAGTAGAAAATCATAATAGCTGCCATGGGTTTCAGCCAACTTGAGAAATTTACCCGCATTGTTGATAGCTGCCCGAATTTTCAGATTATTACGAATTATTCCTTCGTTATTGAGTAATTTTTGTACATCTTTTTCTCCGAACTTTGCAACTTTGGCAGGGTCAAAACCCGCAAAAGCATTTCGGAATTCTTCACGGCGGTGCAATATAGTCCGCCAGCTTAAGCCTGCCTGAAATATTTCGAGCAGGTGATGTTCGAATTGAATCCTATCGTCTTTGGCGGGTACACCCCACTCTTTGTCGTGATACTCTATCATCTGGGGGTCGTTTGTGGGCCATGGACAGCGGACTCTTTCAGTCACGAAAGAAGCCCGGGAATTAAATGTGCAAGTAAGGGCATGTTCTGAAGGTTACAAAGGACTCCCTTGGAACAAACTTGTTCCTTCAATTGAGAGATTGCTTCGACCTGATACATCAGGTCTCGCCAGCCCGACTGATGTCTGGCGGGCAATGACGTGCGAGTGCGGGTTATCCGGCAGCTGCCGGATGACCGCACAAAGATAGACTTTCAACTAATACTATTCTGATTTTTTCTCTTCGTCGCCTTCTTCCGACTCTTCCCCTTCGTCGGAGCCGCCTTCATCTTCAGGAGCTGATTCTTCTGCAGCAGGAGTTTCGGAAGGTGCTTCCGGTTCAGGAGTTGGTTCCGGCTCTGGAGTTGGCTCAGGCTCCGGTATTGGCTCTGGTTCGGGAGCAGGTTCAGGTTCAGGAACGGGTTCAGGCTTGGGAGCAGGTTCGGGTTCGGGCGCCGGCGCGGCAGCGGGAGCTGCTTCTTCCTCTGCGGTTTCACCCGTATATATAGCGCCCATAACTCCGCCATAGGCGAAATGGGCGACGATACCTCCCATAATTGCCATCATTCCCCCTGAGAACACACCCATCCCCATCATCGGCATTGCCATAAAGTTCATGGCCGCCCAC